>CAZROQ010000036.1:0-5549 GCA_964601755.1 uncultured Candidatus Saccharibacteria bacterium | reverse complement strand
GCGACTTAAAGATATGTTAAATATGATACCAAAAAAAATCGTAAAAAAAATTAGACCTCTTTACGAAGATAAACGGTTTGCGTTGGAAATGCCATCTCTATTTTTTCACGGTCGAAAGACTCAACGATGGCAAGATTTATTTTTTGCCTAAGAGATAAGTATTCCAAATATTCAGGAGAAAGAGTGTAATAAATTACCTCAAAAACAAGAGCCGAGTCAGCGAACTCTTTAAAATGTGCAGACTCGTATCTGACCATATCCAAATCATTGAAAATGTTTTCAATAATAGAAGGTATAGCTTTTAGTTTATCCGAAGGTGTGTCATAGGTTACACCAAAGGTAAAAGTAACCCTTCTTTCATTAAGCTTCCTGAAGTTTTGAACTTGGGCGCTTGTCAAATCGGTATTAGAGAGGACAATCTCTTCTCCCTGCAGTGCCCTTAATCTGGTTGTCTTGACGCCAATCTTTTCAACAGTTCCCATCTTGTCTCCAACGATGATGAAATCGCCCACCGTAAAGGGCTTGTCAAAGTAGATAGCAAAGGAACTAAACAAATCTCCAAGGACATTTTGCAACGCCAAAGCAACAGCTACACCTCCAATTCCAAGACCGGCGATAAATGAACTGACATTAACTCCAAGATTTTGAAGAATCAGGATGATACCAATAACCCAAAGGGCAATTCTGACAAGCGTGCTAAGAAGACCTATCGCCGCTCTTTGACCACCGTCTTCCGGATCAATTTTTTTATCCAGAATAAAATCAACAACAAGCTGAATCGCCAAAATCACTTGATATGTTGCCCACACAAGGACGATGGCCAAAATCGCCTTATCAATAAAGGGGTGTACTTCCAAAAAAAGAAGAGCGATATATAAAGAAAGAACCACATAAAATGGCGGTCGAATACTTTTTAATATTCTGACAACCAGATCATCTATGTTTGTTTTTGTTTTTTGGGCCAACAATCTCAGACGAGCAAAGATGAAAGATCTGACAATCCCCAAAACGAACAAAGAAATAACCAAGACAGCTAAGGCAACCAGGTACTCCTCGATCGTGTTGCCCCACCAGATTATTTCTAAAAATGGGTAATTGGGTAAAAAGGAAAACATAAAGACTACTGAGATTGAGTGTTGAATGTTGCCAGAATTAGATTTCCATCGTTTTCTAACATAGCATCGCTTGTGTGATTGAAGATATGATCACCGTCATCACTAAACAACACAACTGCGTAGTTATTACCCTCTTCGGTTCTTCTAAGCAACGGGACGGGCAGATTTTCATGAACGCCCGATTCAATGTAAACTGCACCCAGAATGTTTTGTAATTCTCCGTCTAATCCAACTTCTCTGATAGCCACCCAACCGGTTCCATCGATAGATACATTTTCCACCTGAACTACCTTACCTGCCGACTGATTGGAAACCTCAACAGACCCGAAGCCCGCTCTCGTTTCTTCCGAAACCACCGAATCAGATGTACTTTCATTCTGTTCTTCTGTCACCCCCTGCTCTTGAGTTTCTTCAAGATTTTCTTTTCCTTCTGATGATATCGAGTTCTGCCAAACGACACCCAAAGCAAAACCGACAATAACTCCTATGATTACCGCTAGTACAATTTGTCCTGAAAACCTATCCATATTAATGATTTTAAATTTCTAAATAAAGATTTCGATATCCGCCTCATTTCTCAAAATATCTATGTATTCATTCTGAGCCTGTCCAGACTCCTCGTTTTCAAGCTGAAGATGCAGAGTTTCACTAATTTCTTCGAAAGGAGGGATCTCTGAACCTTCCGGTGCTTGAGCGACAATCTCGTCATAATATTCCCTAACCTCTTCTTCTGTTACCGGTGAAGGTTCGCCCACCTCAGCAGAAATAAGTTTTCCTATAATAAGATCCCTTCTGATGTTTTCCTTAAGACCTTCTTCGGTTAAATTATTTTGGGACAACTGATTTTGGTACTGCTCTTCATCCGGAAACTGTTCCCTGACTTGATTAAACTGAATATCCACCTCTTCGTCTGTTATCTCTATGCCGGCCTCTTCCGCTTTCTGCAAGAGAATAGTTTCGTTTACAAGACCGGTCAAAACCTGTCTTTTAATTTCTTCTTCTTGGCCATCAACCTGAAGACCTTGCCCCTCAAAGAGGGGTAATGCCGACTCGTACCTTTCATCCAGCTCTGAGGCTGTTATCTCTGAGCCATTAACGGTGGCAACTGTTTTTGATCCGGCATCAGAGAATGCTCCACTGTAATAAAGGGCCCCGCCAACAACCGCAACCGCTACCAAAACCGCAACAACAATTCCAAGAAATGTTGAACCGGATATTCCCTCGTGCACACCTACTTTTTCTTCATTGGTGATGTCTTCTCTTTTGTTTTCTTTTTCTTGATCCATATATATATTTTTATTTAATTATGTTTAAAAAGAATTTTAACAAAAAAAGCCTACCAAGCACAACCCTACCTGGAAATGAAATAACTTCGACGGGTAAAGAAGTACTTAATAACCTCGATTATCATAAACTGGATAATTGCAATGCCAACGACTAAAACCCAGTGAACCGGTCGGAGTGGCTCAAGTTGTAACATCCTTGAAAGGAATGGTATATAGATAGCCACAAATAACATAAGCATGCCAAACAAGACGCTGGCAATCAAAAATACATTATTGAATATGTTAATCTGCCAAATACTTTTTTTAAGACTTTTAATTGAAAAGACGACAATGATAGAACTGAGAGCAAGGCCGGCAAAAACAATTGTTCGAATATAATCGATAGAAAAAGAGCTGAAGTTGACGAGCCAGATAAACAACCCCAGAAGTAAGAAAACCGCAGTGAAACCGATACTTATCATTATGATCTTCATTTGCCTGTTAAAAAGAGACCTTTGTTTGCCTTCTGTTGCACGAGTCATCACATCACTATCACCGGGTTCATATGAAAGAGCAAAAGCAGGCAAGCCGTCCTGTACAATGTTTATCCAAAGCACTTGGGCCGCCAAAAGAGGCAGGGGTAAGCCGGCAATTATGGCGGTTCCGATCAAAATAACTTCACTAAAAGTGTCTTTAAGCAGATAAAGAGTAACTTTTCTAATGTTATCTAAAATTATTCGACCTTCTCGGACAGCCTCAATTATTGTTTCAAAATCATCATCAAGAACAATCAGGTCCGCTGCTTCTTTAGCCACATCTTGTCCCGAACCCATAGCCACTCCAACATCCGCCTGCTTAAGCGCCGGAGCATCATTTACACCATCGCCTGTCATAGCCACCACCTCTCCATTTGCCTGTAAAGCTTTAACAATCCTTAATTTGTCATTTGGAACAACCCGAGCAAAAATACTAACTTTGGGGGCAAACTGAACAAGCTCGGTATCCGACATGGCAGAAAGCTCATCTCCCTCCAGTATGTTTTCATCACCAACATCCATACCAATTTTTTTAGCAATATTTTTGGCAGTGAGTTTGTGGTCACCTGTAATCATAACTATTCTCATTCCGGCCTGTTTGGCAACCTTAACCGCCTGCGGTACAGAAGTCCTGATCGGGTCGGTTAAAACAGCCAATCCAACAAAGACACTTTCTTCGATGGGATCCTCATTAAAACCACCGATCCTATCTCCGGGCTGGTACTCTCTGCTTATTTGTTTATAAGAAATACCGATTACCCGATATCCTTGACTAGACAGTTCTTCGGCTTCTTTCTTTAAAGCTTTTCTTTTTTCTTCTGTCAAAACTTCTTCCTTCTCACCAAAATCACCGTTGCCGATCCAAACACTCGATGCGGAATCCAAAAGCCGTTCCGGAGCCCCCTTAATATGAAGTAACATACCTCCCGAAACTTCTTCAAGAGCGGCTATGTATTTCGTATCTGAAGAGAAAGGTTTCAGGTCTCTAATTTTTTCTTTATGCTCCTTACACCAATCAACCAAATCGTTTTCCAAACCGGCTTGTAAAAAAGATGAGTCTGTCGGGCTTCCCTGAATATTTCTTTCACCAGTCTTTGGATCTACACCAAAATAGGCTTCTCCGGCGAGCATTGAAATTTTTATCCCAAGTTTTTTTGCTTCAACTGTCCCGTGTTCTGTTTCAATATTATCGACATGCATTTCTCCTTTAGTGAGAGTTCCCGTCTTATCGACACAAGCCACAGTTGTTCCTCCAAGTGTCTCGGCGGACACAAGCCGTCTAACTAGCGCCTTCCGTTTCAAAAGACGAACCATACCTATAGCCAAGATAACCGTTACAGCCGCAACAATGCTTTCCGGTATTGCCGCGACAGCCACTGCTATAGAGGTTGTTAAAAGACTTGCGATTTCCACTCCACGAAACAGGCCGAAGCCAACAAGTACAACAAGGACTATGCCGACAATGACGGTTATTGTGTACGATAAATGACTGATGTCCTTTTGAAGAGGTGTCTGGCTGTCCCCTACGGAAGTTACAGCAAGTGCAATCTTCCCCAATTCTGTATTTTTGCCGACAGCAGTAACAACTGCATGAGCTGAACCTCGAACAACAACCGTGCCCCTAAAGACCATATTTTCTTGATCGGAAACCTGTATTTCTTCCGGTAGTTTATCTGTATGCTTGTTTACAGACATTGACTCTCCGGTCAGAGCCGACTCGTCAACCTCAAAATCGACTGTTTTTATGACTCGGGCATCAGCGGAAACTCTGTCACCATCTTCGAGGACCAAGATATCACCAACAACAATTTCTTCAACCGGAATCCTAATTTTGCGTCCATCACGAATAATATCTGCCTTATGTTTAACAAGTTTTTGGAGTGCTTCCAGAGTTTTTTCTGCTTTTGCTTCCTGCCAAAACCCAACACCGACAGTAATAACAACAGCGCCTAAAATGATATAAGCATCAGTGGCATGACCGAGTGCTATAGCAATGCCGGTAGCTATAACAAGTAAATAAACAAACGGGGAAAGAAACTGTCTAAAAAATATTTTCCATAGCGAAATATCTTTATGAGTGGAAAGATTGTTGGTTCCATATTTTTGGCGGAGAGCCTCTACCTTTGAATCACTAATACCTTTTTCTGTCGAAGAGAAAACACTGAAAACTTCTTTAACATCCAAAGAAAATGGGGGCTTTTGTGACTCCATATATAGATTATTGTAACACGCGATTTAAGATACAGTTTAAACAATTACTCCATCGGAAAAACAGCCCACAGATTTGTCACCTTCAAACCCAATCATCTTTTTTTATTTTATTCAACAAAAAAGGTGGTAATATAATAAACTATGAAAAAGTTGGTAATCATTAGTGCGATATTATCTTTTGCGTTTGTGTTACTAAACCCGCTCACCGTTGTGGCGCAGGGTGACCCCGACCTTGAGTTTTGGTACAGCAGAACCTGTCCACACTGTCATGAAGAACACAATTTTCTAGACGACTTAGAAGATGACTACCCTGACCTTTCCATTGTTCGCCACGACATTTCAAATCGAAGCACCCACGGGCGTCTCCAAGAGTTGGCAGACAAACACGGGGCTACGCAATATCTGGGCACAGTTCCGTTAAC
>CAZROQ010000035.1:0-5639 GCA_964601755.1 uncultured Candidatus Saccharibacteria bacterium | reverse complement strand
TGATCAATATACCTCTTAGATTATAAAACAATTAAAAAGATATTGTCAATATTAACAATATTAAAAAAGGCCACTGCTACGAGCAGTGGCCTTGATGATTCTATACACAAATTATTTGGACGCACCTGTTTGGTGGCCAAGGATGGTTGTAATCAAGCTTCCCAAATCTGAACCAACGAAGTTCAGATTGGTTTTTCCGTGTTTGAGTGCGTTTTCGAGCTGGATGAGCTGGAAGGCAAGGTCGCCCTTGTCTTTCCCCATCGCCTCGGCGAGAGCTGTTACACCCCTTGCTTTCGCTATGAGTAGGGCGTGCTCGGCTTCAGCACGGCCGGCACCTTGGTTGATGAGAGCTTGCCTCTTGCCTTCGGATGCCGTAATTTCCGCTTGCTTGTTGCCGACGGCGGCTGCCGCCGCTTCGAGTGATTCTCGAACCTTACGGGGGATACCAAGGTCGGCGACCCAGCAAGACTCCAGATTGATACCCCACCAAAGCTTGCCGAGGTCCTGATCCTTGAATTCGGCAGTCTCGGAAGTATTGAGTTTCCGCTCTTGGCTTTCGCCAATGCTTCTCTCAACTTCTTCAGTGAGAAGCTGATTTATAGCTCGGAGATTTTCATGCGCATGGGCAAGGGTTATGACGCCGGCCAATTTTTGATACTCAGCTTCGGCCACCTCGCGAATGGCCTTATTGACCTTGTCGATCGAGCCGGCTCGACGGAGGAAGATCATGAAGCCACAAGGCTCATAATCCCCACCTTTTTCGCGGTATTCGGGATTGAATCCACTGGAACGCAGGACTTCTCTAAGACCGTAATCTGCCCATGAGTTCATTGGGTCTGGTTCGATTTTGTACCTGGCAACCAGATGGGGATCAGTGGTGATCCGGTGAGCAAGGCCGTCCGTCTTGCCGGTTTCTGCGTCTGCTTTGAAAGTCACCTTGAAGTTTGGTGATGTCAAGACATACGATGAATTTTTTGCGTGGTAGTCATCGGGGTCAAGAATGCAACCTTCATCGTCTCTGAGCGGAGCGCCGAAGTCGAGCTGTATGTCGTTACTCGACGCTTTTTTCAGCTCACAAAGGAAAAGTGGAACGAACACAAAGCCGGAATCCACTTGCCGTACGGGACCTCCCAAAAGCATCAGAAGGCCGATTTCATCGGTCTCGACTTGGCGGATGCCAAGAAGGCCATAGGCCACGCTGAAAACAGTTATTGCGATGCCAACCGGCACCGAAAAGAAGAAAACAATCACTGTCACGCCGGCCAGAGCAATGAAAATCATCGGAATTACTTCATTGTAGATTTCTCTATTCTCTCGCATTTCTTTGCAGGCAGATCTGATCTGCCTTGCAATTTTCTTAACCGCAGGGTTGCCGTCTGTTGTTTGTCCGTTCGTCATCAGAGTTTCCTTTCGTTTGTTTTTCTGGGTTGTTTCTGTGTATAGATTTGTTTAAAGAACCAAACCAAATTATATATTGATTTTACAAAGAGTCAATATTTATTATTTGAAAATTTTTTCGTGAAGTATGTTTTTAAATAGAAAAAAGCTAACTCTGGGTTAGTTGTTTTGTGGGCAGGAGAGGACTCGACGTAGAGTTTCTAAACTCTCCTTCGACTCGCTTCGCTCGCTCAGGATCGTTAAGAACTCTCTGTCCCGGCTCGGCGACAAGCCTCCTTCGCTCCGCTTCGGATCTTGTATACCGCCTCCGCCGTTCTCGCCCTCTCCTTGCCTTACAAAAACATAGTCGCCGAGCGCATCCGCGCTCGACTCGTTGTTTTGTGGGCAGGAGAGGACTCGAACCTTACAGGATCAGTACAGGTTGTCGATATTTCACTCGTCCCTCGCAAAATATCTGACTAACCTTTTCGAGTCCTCCCGCACGCTCCGCGTGCTCCAGTAGTCAAAACAAATCACCACCCTAAAACGGGTGGTGATTTCTTTTGATGTGGGCAGGAGAGGACTCGAACCTCCAAGCCTTGCGGCACCAGTTCCTAAGACTGGCGTGTCTACCAATTTCACCACCTGCCCAATGTTCACCGCAACTTAAGATGGATTTAGTCACAAGTATTTTTTCTTGGGTGACCGATCCATTTCACGGCTTGTCCGCCCAGTAGGATTTGAACCTACGACCCTCAGCTTAAAAGGCTGCTGCTCTACCAAACTGAGCTATGGGCGGATGTGTAAACTGTTTGTTCAATAATTACTAATATCCAGCCCAGAGCGAAGTTGACTAACTGCCGTGCCCTTCGAAGCCTTGGCGAAGAAGGGAGCTATGGGCGGAAGTGAGGAAAGCGTGAAGATTTATTTTCACATTTTCCGAATGCCCCGCCCAAAAGCTTTGCTTATGGGCGGATATCCAAGTTTATTTTATAACATATTTTTGTTCTTATTTCGAATTTATTTTAGTTTTAAGTCACCAAGCGGCGCGTGGTAGGTGTTCTGTTCAAAATAAGTTCGAGCTTGGTAAAATAAAGGTGCAAAAATCACTTCGCTCTTTTGTGCCAAGGGCGGGACTTGATCCTCACAGGATCAGTACAGGTTTTGGATATTTTCTTCGCTCGCTCGAAAATATCTCAAGAACCTTTTCAAGTCCGTGCAACGCTTCGCTCCGCGAAGCTGCACCGCCCTGGCCCTGCGTCGCTTCACTCCTTGTGCCGAGGGCGGGACTTGAACCCGCACGGGCGCAGTGCCCCGGAGATTTTAAGTCTCCTATGTCTACCAATTCCACCACCTCGGCAATAAAAACCTTAGAAGGTTTTCTTGGAGGCCCAGGCCGGAGTCGAACCGGCGCATAGCGGTTTTGCAGACCGCCGCGTTAACCTGCTTCGCCACTGGGCCAATGTTTTAATTTTGTTGTGAAAGATCTTCTACTCGTTGTCTATTTTTTTCACCTCGATCTATTTCAAAGGTCATTCTAAGCTGGCCACCCACTTTTACTTTTTTGTTTATTTCCGCGACTATTTCCGAGGTTTTTCTTTTGAGGAAATCTAAGGCGCCTTTTTCTTTGTCTTCAGGTAATACAGTAATTAAAATTACGACTGTTTTCAAGTTTGGAGATATTCTGATTCCGGTAACTGTTATGAGAGACGCAGGTCCCGCTATTCTAGAAACAACTTCCGCTGTTGCTTGTTTGATCCTTTCTGCTCTGCGACTGGCTGTGTGTTCCATGGGGTTATTTTTCTACGACATGAAATGTTTCCACAACATCACCTCCAGCCAACTCATTTTTAGTCTCCAGTTCTAGTCCACACTCGTTACCCTTTTCAACCTTCGATGTTTTGATCTGTTGTTGCTGAAGATTTTTTATAGTCCCGCGACCAATCTCTTCTCCTCTTCGTAAAACTTTTGCTTGGTCATTTACATTGATTTCTCCCTCTACGACCTTGCCACCGATAACTTGCTTGGTTTTGGTTCTGCCGAAAGTCTTTAGGACCTTCAAAGCGCCTGTTTTTTCTTCCACGGAAATTTTGGGAGTTTTCTCTTTAAGTTTGTTTTCAACCCACTCCAGAAGCTCATAGATGATTGAGAAAGTTTTTATATCTATATCTAACCTTTCTGCGGTACTTTGAGCTGCTGTATCTGCTTTAACATTAAATCCAACTAAAATCGCATTTTTGTGGGTGCAGGCGAGTTTTACATGAGTGTCGGAAATGCTTCCTACTGAAGTTTGGATTATTCTAAGTTCCACCCTTTCCAGTGGTATCTTTTTAATTTCATCAACTATTGCTTGTAAGGTGCCTGCTGTATCTGCTGTGATTATTATAGGAACAACGGCAGTATCGCTGTTAGTTTCTTCTCGATAAACATTCTTTTCTTTCTCACCTCGTTCGCTTTGTTGGGTTTTTTTCTCTGCTTCTTGTTTGTTTTTGTAAGATTGGAAAGTTTCTCCCGTTAGTGGCAGAGTATTCCAACCATATATCTTAATGGGACTCGAAAAACAAGCCTCTTTAACTGGTTTGCCTAGGAAATTCTCCATGATTCTAACTGGTGCAAAACTGGATTCGGTGGCAACCGCCATTCCTGAAGAAAGGGTTCCGTTTTTAATTATTAAACTGGCAGAAGCTCCTTTGTTGCTGTCTGTGTTTGTTTCTATAACAACCCCAGAGGCGGGTTCATTTGGATTTCCTGAAAGTTCTTCAAGTTCCGCCACTAGTAGTATCAAGTCTAAAAGGTCGTCTATACCTTCTCCTGTTTTGGAAGAAACCGCTACAAAAGGGACATCACCGCCGTAACCCTCAATGAAGATTTCATTTTCGGCTAAACTTTGTTTGGCTTTTTCGATATCCGCATTCGGTAAATCTATTTTTGTAACAGCCACAATGTATGGTGTACCTGCTTTTTTTATAAAATCCAGTGCTTCTTTTGTTTGTGGCTTGAAACCGTCTTCAGCAGACACGATGAGAATGGCCACATCAGCGACAGTCGCTCCGAGGCTTCTGATTCCGGAAAATGCTTGATGACCCGGAGTATCCAGAAATGTAATGAAGTTCTTTTTTCCGTCTTTTGTTTCGTGTTCAAATTCGTAGGCGGATATGTGTTGGGTGATTCCACCGGCTTCTTTGTCGACAATGTTTGTCTTTCTTATGTAATCGAGTAGGGTGGACTTGCCATGGTCAATATGACCCATAACAGCAACAACCGGCGGTCTTGCCTTTGGCGAGTTTTGTTCTTTTTTTGTTTCTTTCTTTTTGGTCATATTTTTAAGAACCCCTATCGGGGTTTTATTCAGAAATGAAGTTTTAAGTTGTAAGTTCTTTTATAAAGACTTTCTGGCCTTTTCAAGGACTTTACTTTCTTCTTCTGAAAGATCGAATGCCGGTTTAAATTGGCTGATCGGCTTTGAGAACACACTAACCCTGTCTCTGGAGTATAGGCTTGATATAACAACACCGTCACCATTTTCATTTAGGAAAACACTTGCGAAACTTTGGCTTCCTCCGGAGCCCGTTCCTTTGAAAGGGTTAAATCTGACAGTTTCTACACTCTGGACGCTTTTTTTGAGTCGTTTTTCTACGGTCCCTAAATGTTTTATTATGGCGTCTTTTGATTCTTCCAGACTGCCTAAGTGATTCTGGATGTTGCTCATCGATTCATCAAGTCGGTGTGCGTTTTTTCCATATCGCATTTTAGCGAGTCTAATCTCAAGGCGAATATTCCAAACTAAAAGAACAATAAAGACAACACCTATTGCTGACAAAACCAATACATATTCAGGGGTTAATGGTAGATAAGGTGTCATATTCCTAGATAAATGAGTATCGCACATTTTTTGAGCTATCGCAAAGTGTTGAATGGTAAGTTCCGGGCATTCACACATTCGGGTTTTGATTCTTAATTCGTAATTCTTGATCCTTGATTCTTAATTCGTATTTCTCTCTCTTCTCTCTAAACACTAAGTACTGCAGTCTTTAGTGTTTAGAAGGGCTATTTTTAGCGGTTTTAAACACCTACACCTGCAGTCGTGGGTGTTCAGGAGTCAGTTTAGATCCTTTTTATAGAGACCTTGTGGAGGCCTAGTTTCCACAGGAATGAAAGTTTGTGATTCTCCATTTTTAATGGTGTAGAACCTCCGAGGTTCTACAGAAGAACCTCCGAGGTTCTACAGAATAGTGGTGCAGGATGTATCTGGGGTTAGTCAA
>CAZROQ010000034.1:0-5699 GCA_964601755.1 uncultured Candidatus Saccharibacteria bacterium | reverse complement strand
TGTGTCAAAAGCAAGGGACGACTTCCCCGATCCTGAAAGACCCGTAAAAACAACCATTTGATTACGGGGCATCTCAACATCAATATTTTTTAAGTTGTGGGTTCTTGCCCCCTTAACAACAATCTTGTCGTCATGGGGCATACTGTGTTTATTTTTTGCCATAATATAAAATCAAACGAGCCCCGTGATTTTATGCCACAGGGGCCTGCAAAAACAAATATACCAGTTAGCAATCAAAAAGAAAGACTTGTTACTTACTTTTCTTCCAAAGGCCCGCCCTCGGACAAAATTTCGTTCAGAATCACCGGCACATCATCAGGCACAACAGAGGATTTAACGACAAATTTTTCCGCACCCAGCTTACTTGCTTTTTTAAGATCACTGTCTTCACCGAGGTTAGAAAAGACCACAACCGGTATAGCGCTTGTTTTATCATCGTTTTTTATATTTTTTAAAACTTCGAATCCGCTCATATCAGGCAGGAGAAGATCCAAAAGAACACAATCAAAGGTTTCGGTTTTAAGAATTTCCAAAGCTTCACCGGCCGTCTTTGCATTTTGTACTGACGCACCACAGGACTTAAGTTTACTTAACATCAAGTTAGACAGGAGCTGGTCATCTTCTACATAAAGAATTTTTTTACCCGATAAGTTTTGTGTATTTTTTTGTGTATCCATATACAATTATCTTAACCCATTAAAAGGCAGGACCGCATAAAATGTCGATCCTTTGTTTTCTAAACTTTTAAACCAAATCTGGCCACTATGCTTTTCAATAACACTCTTGGAAATAAACAGCCCAAGCCCGGAACCGTCTTTTACAGTCTTCATAGCATTGTTTGCTCTAAAGAACCTTTTAAAAACATTTTTCTGCTCGTCGTCCGGAATGCCAATACCCTTGTCACTGACAGATATTTTAAGATTGCTTTCCTCTTTTGTGATGGCCACCTTTACCTCCCCGCCCTGAGATGAATACTTAATCCCGTTGTTAACAATATTTTCAAAAGCGACTCGCAGTTTCTGTTCATCGCCCCTTATTAACGGTATTTCTTCATCGACGCTAAGATCAATGTCAACATTTTTCTTTCGGGCAGTAGCTAATTGCTCTTTTATAATTGAACGAAACATTGGTACAACCTGAACATCTGAAGCTTCAAATAAAACAGCTCCTTCCTGAACCCTCAAAGCATTTAATATGGAGTCAACCATTTTTATTATTCTTTCATTGCTTTCAAAAGCAACTAATAACCATTTTCTATGGTCATCTCGTAAGCCTTCGGACTCTTCTTTAATAAGCATATTTAAAGTCCACTTGATTCCGGCAAGTGGCGTACGGAGCTGGTGAGTCGCTGTCGCAATAAAATCTTCTTTTTCCGTATCCCAAATATAATCACGGTCACGACCTTGGTGCTTCTCAAGCTCTTTTGAAGAAACCAATCTGAATGAAAAATGTTTCATTGAATAAATATCTACCCTTGAAATTATACCCCGATGTCTTACTTAAGCGAAGCCTCTTTTTCAAGCTCTTTTATTTCATCTCTTAATATGGCCGCTGTTTCAAAATCTAGTATTTTCACGGCTTCTTCCATATTAATTCTTTTTTCTTTTATTAATTGCTTCAGAGTTTTACCTGTGTTTTTATCAATATCCAACTGTTTTTTAACAGCCCGATCATGTTCGGATCTTAGTTGTTCTGTGATGTCGTGAATCCTTTTTTTAATCGTCTCCGGTTTAATATTGTTTTCTTTATTGTATTTGATCTGTATTTCTCTTCTTCTATTGGTTTCACCGATGGCACTGTCAAGAGCCTTGGTTGTTTTATCCGCATACAATATAACCCGACCGTTAACATTACGAGCCGCTCTACCGATAATTTGTATCAAAGATGTCTCTGACCTCAAGAAACCTTCTTTGTCTGCGTCTAAAATTCCGATAAGTTCAACCTCAGGAAGATCAAGGCCCTCTCTCAAAAGATTAACGCCCACCAAACAATCGAAATCTCCTTTTCTGAAATCTGTCAATATCTCTATACGATCGATTGTTTTTATCTCACTGTGTAAATATTTAGACTTTAGACCTTTTTTTTCCAAGTACTCACTCAAATCTTCTGCCATTTTCTTTGTCAAAGTTGTAGCTAAAACTCTAGAACCCTTTCTAATAACCTTTTCTGATTCGGCAATAAAGTGACCAATTTGACCGGGATAGTCATTATCCTTTTGCTCAATAACCGGTTTTACTTCAAGTTTTGGATCAACCAATCCCGTTGGACGAATAATCTGCTCCACTGTTTTTTGACTGTTTGTTCTCTCGTAATCACCGGGTGTTGCCGATGTATAGATTCTTTGTCCAACCCTATCTTCAAATTCGTCAAAAGTAAGAGGCCGATTGTCCTTGGCGCTGGGAAGACGAAAACCGTGATCCACCAAGGTCTCTTTTCTGGATCGATCACCGGCATACATACCGCCAATCTGGGGAATGGTGACATGGGATTCATCAATTATTGTCAAAAAATCGGGAGCGCCGTCTTTTTTGTGTGGAAAATAACTCAAAAGGGTGTCCGGAGATTCTCCGGGTTTTCTGCCAGAGAAATGACGGGAGTAGTTTTCTATGCCGTTGCAGTAACCCACTTCCCTTATGAGAGCCAAATCATACCTTGTGCGTCTTTTAAGTCGTTCAGCTTCGAGTATTTTTCCGCTTTTTTCGAGTTTCTCAAGTTGTTCTTCAAGCTCATTTTTTATATCTTTAAGAGCTCTTTCTCTTTCATCTTCAGGGGTAACAAAATGTTTAGCGGGAAAGACAAAAATTACATCTTCACTGCCCACAATAGATCTGTTTACCGGATCTATTTTAGTGATGCTTTCTATCCGACCGTCAAGAATTTCTAGCTTATATATAATCCTTTCATTAACCGGCATTATCTCGACACTAGAACCAACAACTCTGAAAGTTCCCGGAGTTAAATCGGCATTCGTTCTTTCGTAATAAATATCAACCAAAGAACGAATAATGTCCTTTCGATTAAAACCGGCCCCGACTTTAATTTTCAAATTAACTTTTTCATACTCAGCGGGACTTCCCAATCCGTAAATAGCAGAAACCGAAGCAACAACAATGACATCTTTTCTTGTCAAAAGCGCTTGGGTTGTGGAGTGGCGCAACCTGTCAATTTCATCATTGATCTGTGCCTCTTTTTCTATATAAGTATCTGTAACCGGCATATATGCTTCCGGTTGGTAGTAGTCATAATAAGAAACAAAATACTCAACTGCATTTTCAGGAAAGAAATCACGATACTCCTGCACAAGCTGAGCTGCCAGAGTCTTGTTGTGAGCTATAACAAGGGTCGGCTTTTGAATTTGCTCGATGACATTTGCAACGGTGAATGTTTTGCCTGACCCGGTTACCCCCAGAAGCGTCTGTTGCGTGAGGTTGTCTCGAACACCCCGAACAAGCCCGTTAATTGCCTTGGGTTGATCACCGGCTGGTTGGTATTCAGAATGTAGTTTGAATTTATTCATAAACAACTGTCTCAATAATGCGATCTACACAAATCAAAATTGTGCAGATCCGCACTGTGGGGCTCGCCAATAAAAGAAAAGCGCACCGTGAGGCAACAGCGCGCTTAGGAGATCGGGCATGGAGGTTTTAGGCCACACCAGAGCATAAGCAAGATCTCCTCTTCAATCAAATGCTGGGCATTGGCCAACGCTTCGTGGCGACTTTCGCCGAACCCCACGAGCGCAAGCTCCCTACTTGTTGCACAGTACGATTCACCATCTCGTCCAACCTCGACAATATAGTGGTACTGCAAAGCAAGTGACCGCGCCACACACCGACGCTCTTCTGAAATGCTACACACAAGGCACCTCCTTTCTAACCTTTTTATACTATACTTCCCTCAAACTCGCAATTAACACCGATATGATTCAATAAAGGCGCGCTTATACGACTCATAAGTTCCGTCAATGATAGATTGACGAATTTCCGCACAAAGCCGAACCAGAAACGAAACATTGTGCTGTGAAGCAAGTATCGGCCCGAGCATCTCTTTGCTACGAAAAAGATGCGGCAGATACGCTCGCGTGTAGGGAATATTATCTTGATCGAGATCAAGTGGGCGGAAGTCGGTTTTAAAATCTCTGTTCAAAAGATTGATTTTACCGGATCGCGTGTAGATAATCCCCGATCGACCCAAGCGGGTTGGCGTAACACAGTCAAAGGTATCGATCCCTTGCTCAACGGCCGAAAAGATATCAAGCGGTTCGCCGATGCCAAGAAGGTGCCGTGGTTTATCCTCCGGTAACTTTCGACAGACCCACCCCACCGCTGTATCAAGGTCGGCTTTGGTAAACGATCCGCCGATGCCAAAGCCTGAAAACGGTAACTCTGCCATAAAATTTGCGCTCTCTTCGCGCAGATCACGAAACAGACCGCCCTGAACCACACCAAAGAGCCCCTGCGACTTACAGTTGGCTGATGCCTCATGAAACGAAACACACCTCTTCGCCCAACGATGTGTTCGCTCCATCGCTTCTTTCTGGTATTCATAAGATGCCTGTGGGGAAGTGCACTCATCAAAGGCAAAGAATATGTCAGCACCAAGCGCGTGCTGGATCTCCATCGACCGTTCCGGCGACAAGAAATGAGTATCTCCGGTTCGAGAGTCCTTGAAAGTTACTCCGTCCTCGCTGATGTGTGCCGGTCGTTTAGAAACGGAAGTTGTCGGCTTCTCCTTACCGCTGGCTATCTTGCTCACATGATGGCCGAATGCCTCTCCAAGCGAGAAAACTTGGAATCCACCCGAGTCGGTGACAATAGGTCTGCTCCAGTTCATAAACGAGTGCAAACCTCCGGCTTCTGCGACAATGCGCTCTCCGGGCTGTAGAAACAAATGGTATGTATTCGCCAAGACCGCCTGCGCGCCCGTTTGAGCAACCATGTCCACAGTTAAACCTTTCACGGTCGCTTTGGTGCCGACCACGATAAAAGCGGGAGTTTCAATATCTCCGTGAGGTGTTTTTATGACTCCGGATCTACCTAGACCATTTTCTAGTTCTTTATTTTTTTCAAAAGATATTGGTGACGACATATATAGATTTCTGTGCCCAGAGTAAGCATGGTTAGAAACTATCTAAAATCTAACCACAAAAATATATTTAAAAAAATAAATAATTTTGGGTCTGTGACTCCCTGCGTTATAATTACAAGTATACTTTTAAAAAATGTTACGCAAAACTTATGACCAATTCAGAGGAACAGAAAAGAACCTTATCAGAAAAAGAGCTTAATATAAAACCAACAACAAGAGAAGAGCTCAGGAAGGCAACTGAAGAAAGGATCGAACACATCTCTGAAGAATTTAGAAAAGGGTTCGAGTTGATTCAAAAACACCCCCGAAGTGTCTCCTTTTTTGGTTCTGCTAGACCGAAAACTTCAAACCCCTACTACCAACAAGCTGTGGATCTCTCCGGTCGGATAGTCAAAGAGCTCGGCTACTCAGTAGTTACCGGTGGCGGGCCGGGAATTATGGAGGCGGCCAACAAGGGTGCCAAAGAAGCAGGCGGTGAGTCTTTGGGATTATGTATAGATATACCTTCCGAACAAGCAACAAATCCGTATGTGATGGACAAAGTTAATTTTCACTACTTTTTTGCCAGAAAAGTTTTGCTGGCTTTTTCGGCGGAAGCATACATATTCTTC
>CAZROQ010000033.1:230-6075 GCA_964601755.1 uncultured Candidatus Saccharibacteria bacterium | reverse complement strand
GCTCGCACAGGTCGGCAAAAAATACCCGAATTTACAATGTGTTATAGTTCCTCTACTGTGTCACATTTAGACGAGCTGAATCAAAAACAAAGAGAAGCGGTCGAGGCGCAAGAAGGTCCGGTTTTAATACTGGCCGGAGCCGGAGCCGGAAAAACAAAAACCCTAACACACAGGGTTTTGAATCTTGTCGAAAAAGGGGTACCTCCGGAATCAATTTTGGCGATAACTTTCACAAATAAATCTGCCGGGGAAATGAAAGAACGGATCACAAAAGCCTTGAGAGAAAGTAAAGAGCTTAATTTCCCTGTTAGAAACGAGGGACTGCCTTTTGTGAGCACTTTTCATGCGCTTGGAGTACACATACTTAAAACACATGCACAAAAAATAGGTCTGACTCGACACTTTTCTATTTTTGATAGAAACGACAGTAAAAAAGCCGTCAAAGAGGCGATGAAACAAACAGGAGTAAACCCCAAAGACCATCCACCGGATATGTTTTTGAAAATAATAAGCAAGGAAAAAGGAGACGATGTTTCTTTGGATGAGTACAAAATACGCACAGAGGGGGAGTATATGCCTTCCTTAATTTATGATGTCTGGGAAAAATATAATAAGATTAAAAAAGACGAGAACGCTCTCGACTTTGACGACCTTTTAATAGAAACCGTTCGACTTTTGGATAAAAATCCGGACATTTTAAAAATGTATCAAGACAGGTGGCACTATATAAATATCGACGAGTACCAAGACACCAACACGATTCAAAACAAAATGACTGAGTTATTAGCCGGAGAACGCAAAAATATTTGTGTTGTCGGCGACATCGATCAAAATATTTACTCATGGCGAGGCGCCAAACTGCGCCATATGCTTGATTTTGAAACCGCCTTTCCGGGGACAAAAGTGGTCGTACTTGAACAAAATTATCGCTCCACTAAAACAATTTTAGAAGTAGCCAATAAGGTGATCGAAAAAAATATCCACCGAAAAGAAAAGAAGCTTTTCACTGAAAACAACAAAGGGGATCTGGTAACTTTATATTCCGCTCCAACAGCAAGCCTTGAGGCGAGGTTTGTAGCAGAAAAATGCGGTGAGTTAATAAGATTAGGCGCCGAACCCCAAGACATTGCCGTTTTGTATCGAGCAAACTTTCAGTCACGAATCCTTGAAGAATCTTTTCTTAATCTTTCTCTGCCATATCAGGTTCTGGGCACCAGATTTTTTGACAGAGCGGAAGTTAAAGATGTACTTGCCTACATTAAATCAGCCCTTAACAGAGATTCTTGGACTGACATCAAAAGAATAATAAATACCCCAACAAGAGGTATCGGGAAAACAACCGTTCTCCGACTTATCGAAGGCAACACGGAAAAACTGACGCCGGCTTTTCAAAAAAGGGTGGGGGATTTTTATAAAATTCTCGATCAAATCAAGGAGGTAGCGGAAAAAGAAAACCCTTCAGAAATAATTCGATTTGTTTTGGAAAAGTCCGGAATCAAAGAAAGTCTCGAAAAAGACGGGGAAGAAGGGCTTGAAAGAATTGAAAACATACGCGAACTTGCCACTCTTGCCTCTAAATATGACACACTCCCCGCACCGGAAGGAATTGAAAAACTGCTCGAGAACGCGTCTTTGGCAACAGATCAAGATAGCTTAGAAAAAAAAGAAAACGCAGTAAAACTTATGACTGTTCACGCGTCAAAAGGACTCGAGTTTCCTTATGTATTCATCACCGGGCTTGAGCAAGACCTTTTCCCACACAAAAAACTTTCCGAGGAAAGAATAAGCGGAGAGGAATCAGAAGAGGAGAGACGACTTTTTTATGTTGCCCTTACTCGAGCGCAGAAAAAACTTTTCTTAACCTCCGCGTGTATCAGAACAATCTTCGGCTCCGAGGAGCTACACAGCCCATCAGAATTTTTAGAAGACATTGACGACAGACTGATTGAAAGAGAACAAGAAGATGTTGATTATTCGGAAAATCAAGACGGCGATGGACTTTTGGGATTCCCGGGAAATGAAAAAACGATAAGATTCTAAATATGAGATCACCTCTCGGACAAAATTTCTTAACATCAAAAGACATCGCCGGCGATGTTGCTCAAAACGCAAATCTGTCTGCAGGCGATACTGTCTTGGAAATAGGCCCCGGAAAAGGAATTTTAACAGAAGAACTCCTAAAAACAGGCGCCAAAATTATTGCTGTAGAAAAAGATACCAATCTATTAAAAAAACTTGAAGAAAAATATCAAAAAGAAATTTTAGCTGGTTCTTTAAAGTTTGTTGTGGGAGATATAACTGAGATTTCTCTTAAAGACCTTGGTTTAAAAAATGGGAAATACACGGTCGCTTCAAATATTCCGTACTACATAACAGGACAGATTTTAGAAAAATTTTTAAGCTCTGATATCCAAACTGAAAGAATGGTTTTGATGGTTCAAAGAGAAGTTGCCGACCGTATCACCGGAAGAACAGACGGGGAAAGCATCCTCTCGATGAGTATAAAAGCTTATGGAGAGCCCAAATTTGTGCGCCCCGTAAAAGCCGGGTCATTTTCACCAAAACCGAAAGTGGACTCGGCAATTATAAAAATTGAAAATATTTCAAAAAATAATTTTAAAGATTTATCCGAAGAAAAGTTTTTTAAAATTCTTAAACGAGGATACGGCGAAAGAAGGAAAACCTTGTGGAACAACCTAAAAAAAGACTTTGACGAAAAAAATTTGGAAGAATTATTGAAAAAATGCGCCATAGACCCAAAAGAAAGAGCCGAGAGAATACCTCTTGAAAAATGGCTCTACTTAGCTAAAAATTTAATAGATAACTGATACTAGATGCTTGATCCATGAAACTGGATGACCATACCCCAACCAATCGGACACAGCCCGCCTTCGCAAGGAACCAGACACGGGGCTCCGCCACCGGCCATCCCGAGCAGATACTGACCTTCGTGTTTGGGTGGTCCTTCTCTGTAGGAAATTGTCCCCGGCAACCACATATAACTACCACCAGCGGGGGCGCCGACAATAACCCAAATGCCGTTAACACATTCGTGGATAAAAGTTATCGGACCTCCAAAAGGAACCTGAGCGGAAGTTTTTTCAGGCGACAAAACAGCCGAAAAAAGCACCGCGACCAACAGTAACACCACGATATTTTTGAGAACATTTTTTAACATCCCTTTATGATATCATAATCACATGAAATCAATCTGGGATAATGGTTGGAAAAGAATCACGCTAATTGCTGTTCCCACTTTTTTGGGTCTTTTTTTGATAATTTCATTTTTAATCTTTTCAAACGACACAAACACAAAACCACTTGCACAAAATGAGTCCTTAGAAAATTCTCAAGGACAATCCCAAACAAATGAACGACCGGATACAGACGGAGACGGTCTAAAAGACTGGGAAGAAAAACTACGCGGGACTGATCCTTTCAAGGCTGATACAGACGGAGACGGCACCGCCGATGGTGTGGAGGTGAAACAAAACAGAGACCCACTAAAATCAGCGCCGGGAGATAATTTAAACCCCGAAACCGGACAAACACCAAAGGAAGTCCCCGAAAAAACACAAATCAATCAAACCCAAGAACCTAATGAGCCAAGTGAGCCGGCTTTTACAAACACAAAGCCGGAAGAAAGCACCGATTTAAGCGACAATTTAAATAATTTAAAAACATACGGGAACACTTTGGGAGAAAAAATTCAACAAATCGGAGAGATTGACCAAGATGTCCAAAGAGTTTTGAGTTTTTGGACAAGCAACGAAGAAAAAGCAGGTGACCACCAAATGGTCCTTAAAAAAGCTTCCGGTATTTATAGCCAAGTTGCGGTGGAGCTCCAAACTGGAACCACACCAAATGAGCTTGTCTCGCAGAACTCCGCAATAGTTCTGGCTTTGACAAACATTTCAAACAACTACCAAAAGCTTGCTTCTTCCGTGGAGAGCTTGGATGGAGATTTTTACGAAAATCATACAGATGATATGACCGACCTTCGTAATTCCTATTACAAGTTGGCTGAAATTTTTGAATCCAAATCTGTTGTGTTCAAAGCCAACGAAAGCGGTAATTTCTTTACTCAAATCGCGGAAGCTCTCTAGTGAGTAATTCACATTTTATAGCTTTAAATTTTAAATAAAGTGCTACAATAAGCACCAGTAGGCTTATGAAAAAACCGATGGTAACTCGGATAGTTATGGCTTTTGTAATCTTGGCAAGTTTAGTTGCCATAGCTGTATTTTTTGTGTCCTTTCGAGACAGCTCTATAGAGTATGCTCGAGAAGAAGCCGTTGTCTTTAAAGGAGACAGCAACACCGCAGACAACAAAGACACCGATGGTGACGGGCTCAAAGACTGGGAAGAAGTGTTTTGGAAAACGGACCCAAACAACCCCGATACCGATGGCGATGGAACGACAGACGGCGATGAAATAGACTTGGAACGAAATCCGAAAGTCGCCGGCCCCGATGATGAACTTTTTTTACATCCGGCATTTGAATCATCATCCAAGGGAGCCACTACGACAACCTCTAAAATAGGCGCCCGTATTGCAAACGACTACCTTGCACTGAAAGAATCCGGCACACCAATAACACCCGAGATCACAGAGCAACTTGTTAATTCTATTTTAGAATCAACAGAACCTGTCTTGGTTCTTTCTTATAGAGAGGGCGATTTTAATATCGACTCTGATTCTTCCAGGCAGTCGTTGCGCGCCTACGCGGATTCACTGGGAAGAGTGTTTTTAGACAACACCCCCGACTCTTATGTTAACGAGCTTTTTGCCGCCCACAGAGCTGTTTATCACGAGGATATGACCGAACTGGAACAAATTGACATAGTAATAGAAAGCTACGAAAAAATAGACCGAGAGATTCTCCAAATGAGCGTTCCGGCACTTTTGATTGAGGAACACACGAATGTCGCCAACAGTGTCAAGGGGCTTCTGTCGGTAATAAAAACAATGAGAGATATGGACAAAGATATGGTCTCCGGAATAGTGGCGTTGAGTGACCATCCGCGATACGCGTTCGCCCTTGAACAATCAATTAACGCTTTAGCGGAAATAATGGCGGAAAATAATATTTCTTTCGAACCGGGAGAGGCGGGTTATGAAATAACAAACATTAACAGTAATTAGGTATATAAAAAATTATGAAGATTCGTTTTTTCGTTGGAGCTCTGTCGATACTTTTGTTTTCGTCAGTTTTGTTAACACCGCACAAAGTGGAGGCGCAGATTTCCGGAGCGGTTTTTGATAGCGCCTGCGCGATTATAACCGGAAACCTGAGCCAATTTACAAAAGATCAAGTCAGTGGGGCTGTCAGTGGGGCTATAGGCAATGTCCTTGGCGGTGGAGGGGGTGGAGGAAGCATGGTGCCCGTAAATGACAAAGATAATATTTTTCAAAACTCCACAACCGCGGCACAAACAACATCACTTATGGAAAAAGAATCTTGCCTAGACGCCGTAATAACACAGATAGGAAAATCGATCCTAAGAGAGATAACCAAAGGCACGGTTGATTGGATCAAAAACGGATTTGAGGGAGAACCGCTTTTTGTACAAAACCCACTCAATGTCATTGATAACATTTCCGACAAAGAGTTCAATTCCTTTATGAATGACTACTCAGAATTTATCCCTGATGAACATGTTTTCAAAAAAGTTGTTGGAAAGGCCCTTGTAGCATCAAGGGACAATGCCTTTAATTCTCTTGAATACAATCTTGATGAAGCAACTGGAGGAGAAGAGCAGACTCGCAAATTTTTAGAAGGCGACTTCACTCAAGGAGGGCTCGATGCTTGGTTTTCACTTACCCAAAATCCTGCAAATAACC
>CAZROQ010000033.1:0-220 GCA_964601755.1 uncultured Candidatus Saccharibacteria bacterium | reverse complement strand
CCCTACGGGCTTGCTTTAGTCTCATCAGAAGAGTTGGGAGATAGAATTTCCAGAGAAATTGACAAAGAATTTACCATTCTGGATTGGGGTGAGGGATTTCGATCGGTTATGGAGTGTGTATCGCGAGATGAGCTGGGTAACTGTATCGACTTTGGAGACATCATCACCCCCGGCCAAGCAGTGCAAGCCCAACTTGACGCAGTCATCGAAAGCGAGATAC
>CAZROQ010000032.1:0-6175 GCA_964601755.1 uncultured Candidatus Saccharibacteria bacterium | reverse complement strand
GAAAATTGTAAATTGAAAATTCCTTATTACGAATTACGAATCGAGAATTACGAATTAAGAATGAAAAAAGCAACATTGTTTGTTAAAAGTTTGTAAAATGTTTCCAAAGGCTATAAGCTAGGAGCTTAAGAGCATATATGGGTATTTTCACTAGAAAATTGGGTATAGATTTGGGTACGGCAAATACGCTTGTTTTTTTGCCGGGCAAAGGAATCGTTTTAAACGAGCCTTCTGTTGTCGCTGTATCCGAGGAAGATAACAAAATAATGGCTATTGGTTCTGAAGCGAAGCTGATGATTGGTAAAACTCCGGATAACATTATTGCTTATAGACCAATGAAAGACGGAGTGATTGCCGACTACCGTACAACTGAGGCGATGCTTCGTTATTACATTAAAAAATCTTTAGGAAAATGGAATATCTTTAAGCCTGAAGTTTTGGTTTCTGTTCCTGCCGGGGTAACATCGACCGAAAGGCGTGCAGTTGTCGAGGCTGCCGTTAGGGCGGGGGCTAAGAATGCGTATGTTGTCAAAGAGCCCATCCTTTCTGCTATTGGTGCCGGCATTCCGATTCAAGAACCCAACGGGCATATGATTGTCGATATCGGTGGAGGTACTACCGATGTCGCTGTTATTTCTTTAGGAGGAATTGTTGCTTGTACTTCCGTTAAGTGTGCCGGTAACGCTATTGATTCTTCAATTGCCGATTATATAAAAAAGACTTTTAATTTGGCTATAGGTGATAAGACAGCCGAAGACATAAAAGTGAAAGTCGGATCGGCTATTGTGCTTGATGAAGAGATTACAACCACCATCAAGGGGCGGGATTTTGTCTCCGGACTGCCCCGTTCCATAGAGATAAAGACTAATGAGGTTGTTAAGGCCATTAATAAAGATCTTCGAGAGATGATAAAAACAATTAAAGTTGTTCTTCAGGAAACCCCGCCGGAACTTTCTTCGGATATTATTGATCGTGGAATTATAATGACGGGTGGAACCTCTCAGCTTAGAAATTTACAGGAACTCGTTTTTCGAAGAACAGGAGTTGAGGCTCATTTGGCAGACGACCCGATGTTTTGTGTTGCCAAGGGAACCGGTATCGCCTTGGAGCATTTAGACACATATAAAAAGACCATTATCGCCAAGCGGTAGTTGCAATGACTCACAAAAAGCAAAGTTTAAAAGAAGTTCGAGAAATTCTTGAGAGAGCGCTTAGCGCGCCCGACCTAGCTCATGCTTATCTTGCTTCCGGTAATATCACTGTCTTGATGGAGGAGTTACCAAAGGTTATTGAAAAAGTATTTAATGTTAAGAGGTCTGCAAATCCGGATTTTCAAGTTATTTCTAAAGATTTTTTAAGCATTGAAGATGCCAGAGACATTATAGAAATGTCTTATATGAAATCTTTTGGTGGAGGTGGTTTTCGGTTTTTTATTATTGGCGCGGAAATCGTGTCTGATGAGGCGCAAAACGCTTTTCTTAAAGTGGTTGAAGAACCGCCACAGGAAACCCGTTTCTTTTTTGTAACATCCGCCAAGTCTTCTTTGCTACCGACTCTCAGATCCAGATTGATTGATTTGCCTCAAACAAAAGCAGTCCCGGAAGGTTTTTGTGAACAGGGGGCTGATTTTATGAGCTCGACTGTTGATAAGAGGAGAAAACAAGTTGCGTCTTTAATAAAAAATCAAGACAAACAAAAGGCTATTAACCTTTTGTCATCTATAGAATTTTTTTTAGACACTCTCGATGAAGACACTTGGTCTGATGAAAGGAAACGGGCTCTCGAAACTGTTTTTATGGTCAAAAAGAATATTATTTCTCAAAGATCTTCCATTAAATTTTTGGTTGACCATTTGTGTTGTTGCACTCCACGGATATCAAAATAATTTTTACACTTTTTCATTTTAGATACATCTGGTATTATCAAGGAGCTATGTCATATAATTTTTCTGAATTAAAAAAAGAAGTCGAAAAGACTCAAGAGTGGCTCAAGCAAGAATATTCCGCTATTCGCACAGGAAGGGCGACACCGGCTATCCTCGATTCTGTTTTGGTTGATTCTTATGGATCCAAGATGCCGATTAATCAACTCGCCACCATCACAACAGAGGATGCAAAAACAATCAGAATAACCCCTTGGGATGTTTCTCAAGTAAAAGAAATCGAAAAGGCAATAACGGACAGTAATTTGGGTCTTTCTGTTAATACGGATGAAAAGGGTCTTCGGGCGACTTTCCCCGATTTAACAAGCGAACGGCGCGACCAACTGATCAAATTGGCAAAACAAAAACTTGAGGAGGCGCGAATTTCTTTGCGATCAGCGAGGGATGATGTGTGGGACGATATACAAGAAAAAGAAAAAGATGGCGATATTACCGAGGATGAAAAGTTTCGTCTAAAAGATGAAATGCAAAAAAACATAGACGAAGCAAATAAGGAGCTTGATGGAGCGTATGCTAAAAAAGAAACGGAAATAAACTCGTAAGAATTACTGATAAAAAATAATGTCCATAATTTGGTTCATCGTAATAATTGTAGTTTTAATTCTTGTTCATGAAATAGGGCACTTTTTAGCCGCAAAGCTGTCCGGCATTCGTGTTGATGAATTTGGTATTGGTTTTCCACCCAGAATTTGGGGAAAGAAATTTGGAGAAACAATTTATTCTATAAACTGGATACCTTTTGGTGGTTTTGTGAAAATTTTCGGCGAGTCTCCCGATAGTGAGTCTATAGAAGGTCCGGATAACAAAAGAAGTTTTGTAAACAAACCCAAATGGATTCAGGCAATTGTCTTGGTTGCCGGCGTTACTTTTAATGTTATTTTTGCTTGGCTTTTAATATCGGTTGGTTTTATGTCCGGTATGCCAACTCCGGTTGATTATGCCAGTGCCGGAGAGGTCGAGGACGCCAAGCTGACTATTACAATTGTTCAACCGGAAAGTCCGGCAGAAGAAGCGGGTATTCAGTCGGGCGATGTTATAACCGCACTAAGAGCCGGTGAGAACACTTTGGGAGAAATCACACCTTCGGGCGTTTCTTCTTTTGTGGAAGCAAACGGCGAGAGTGATTTGGTTGTTTCCTATATAAGAGGAGAAGAGGTTGGCGAAGTGGTGGTTTCTCCTGCCGGCGGATTCATCGAGGGTAAGAAGGCCATAGGCATATCTATGGATATGATAGGCACTCTTACTCTGAGTCCGATAGGGGCTTTGATTGAAGGTGCCAAAACAACCTACAACCTAACCGGTCTTGTGGCAGTCGGGCTATGGGATTTTATATCAGCATCTTTTACAGGACAGGCCAATCTAAATCAAGTCTCCGGACCGGTTGGCATCGTGGGTCTTGTGGGTGACGCATCTGCTTTGGGTTTTGTTTACCTTCTTTCATTCACTGCTATCATTTCAATTCATCTGGCTATAATAAATCTTGTTCCTTTTCCGGCGCTTGACGGAGGAAGACTACTCTTTGTTTTGATCGAAAAAATAAAAGGTTCGCCGATTTCGCCCAAGGTAGCCAATATGGCAAATGGTGTTGGTTTTGTAATATTGATATTGCTTATGGTTGTTATAACCTTTAGCGATATCGCCAAGCTTTTATAAAGTTGGCACTACTCTATTAAAAGAGCTTAATACTGGCTACTATTCTTGCTATTTGCTAGTATAGACAGCAATGAGGCAAACAGAGGTTTTTACTAAAACTCGAAAAGAGGCACCTTCCGGGGAATCATCAAAAAATGCCGAGCTTTTGATACGGGCCGGTTTTGTGTCCAAGGAAATGGCCGGAGTTTATTCCTACTTACCTCTTGGCTTGAAGGTTCTAAATAAGATAAACAATATTATTAGAGAAGAAATGAACTCTATTGGAGGACAGGAGCTTCTTTTAACCACCCTACAGCCTGAGGATAAATGGACACCGACCGGCAGATGGTCCGACGATGTCTTGGATGTTTGGTTTAAAACCAAACTGCACAATGACACTGAGATTGGATTGGCGACTACGCACGAAGAGCCCTTGACGAACTTAATGAAGGGCCACATTTCTTCTTATAAGGATTTACCGATTGCTGTTTATCAAATTCAAACAAAGTTTAGAAATGAGCTGAGAGCCAAAAGTGGAATAATGCGTGGCCGAGAATTTTTAATGAAAGATCTTTATTCTTTTGATAGAAACGAAGAGGATTTTAGGGAATTCTACGAAAAGTGCGCGGAAAGTTATCTAAGAATTTTTGAAAAGTGTGGAATCGGAGATCGGACCTTCAGGACTTTCTCCGATGGCGGTAGTTTTAGTAAGTTTAGTGATGAGTTTCAAACGATTACAGACGCAGGAGAAGACATTATATATCTAGACAGGGACAAAAAGATTGCCGTAAATAAAGAAGTCTATAATGATGAAAACTTAAGACATATCGGCCTTTCAGCAGATAATCTTGAAGAGGTTAAATCAGTTGAAGTTGCCAACATATTTCCTCTGGGAACTAAATTCTCAGAGGCTATCGGTCTTGAGTTTAAAGACAAGTCCGGAGATACAAAACCTGTTTTTATGGGCAGTTACGGTATTGGACCGGGGCGACTTATGGGCACTGTTGTTGAAGTCTTGTCTGATGAAAAAGGTCTTGTTTGGCCGGAGGCAATCGCCCCCTTTAAAGTACATCTTGTTTCTTTGGGAACAAGCGAGAATATTAAGAAAACCACGGAAGAATTGTATAAAAAACTGTCAGATTCAGGGGTGGAGGTTTTGTTTGATGACAGAGATGTGAGCCCCGGTGAAAAATTTGCAGATAGCGATCTTTTGGGTATTCCCACAAGAGTTGTTGTAAGTGAGAAGAATCAAGAATCAGGAAAGTTGGAGGTGGTTCAAAGGCGAAGCGGAGAAAAAGAGTTTTTGACTGAAAAAGATTTTCTTAGTAAGTTTGTTGGGACAAAATAAATATGTTGAAAGAAAGAATCGAAAAATTCTATAAGTTTTTTTCCAACGATATCGGAATTGACTTGGGGACGGCAAATACTTTGGTATATGTTCGAGGAAAAGGGGTTGTTATAAACGAGCCGTCTGTTGTTGCTGTTAACGAAAAAACCGGACAAGTTGTTGCCGTGGGAGAGCAGGCCAAACAGATGATCGGGCGTACTCCCGGGCACATTAAAGCCGTTAAGCCGGTTATTGATGGTGTTATATCCGATTTTGAGGTTACCCAAGAAATGATCTCTTATCTCTTAAACAAAGCTCAAAAAGGTTCCAAAAAATTCTTAGGCCCCAGAGTTGTTGTGGGTGTTCCATCAGGAATAACAAATGTTGAAACAAGGGCGGTTCGTGATGTAACACACAACGCAGGTGCCAGAGAGGTGCATATTGTTGAAGAGCCTATGGCTGCCGCTATCGGCATCAGGCTCCCCGTTCAGGAGCCGGTTGGCAATATGATTATAGATATCGGTGGGGGAACGACCGACTTGGCGGTCATATCTTTAGGTGGTGTTGTTCAGTCGAAAAATTTAAGGATTGCCGGAGATAAACTAAATGATGACATCGTATCTTACATAAGATCTGAGTTTAAAATACTCATTGGTGAAAAGACCGCAGAAAACATAAAGATTGAGATAGGTTCTGTTATTCCCGGAGATGAGTCTGTTGAGTCGTCTGTTAGGGGAAGGGACCTTGTAACCGGACTGCCCAGAGAGGTTGTCGTAACTGATGCGGATGTTAGGGAGGCAATAGGTATTTCTATTAATGAACTTGTTGAGGCAACCAAAGAAGTACTCGAAACAACCCCGCCGGAAATAGTTTCTGACATTATGAAAAGAGGGATACATGTTGCCGGAGGGGGTGCTTTGATAAGAGGCCTGACCGAAGTTATTGCTGATTACACAAAAATCCCGATTTATGTCGCCGACGACCCTTTAACCGCCGTTGCCAGAGGAACGGGTATAATACTTGAGAATATAGAAAAATATAGAGAGGTTTTGATAGAAAATGAAGACGATTTACCAGCAAGATAAATATAAAAGGAGAGGGAGAAAAAAGATTGTTTTGTCCTTGGTTGTTATTCTGTCTGCTTCTCTAATCGGCCTTAGGCTATTTTTACCAAGTTTTGGATCAGGGGTCGCTGAGTTTTTTGCCAGACCAATCTGGGGTGTTGTTGATCGGGCTTCGACGCCTTTTGATAATCTGGTTTCTTATTTAAATTC
>CAZROQ010000031.1:0-6338 GCA_964601755.1 uncultured Candidatus Saccharibacteria bacterium | reverse complement strand
TTTTTCATATATCAATATTGATTGATATATTACAAAGAAACACCCTGCAGGGCAAGTGGATAAAACAAATTGATGGTTTTGATTTAAACAGGTAAGTTTTCAAACTTAAGCAGGTAACTTTTGCGGACTCTTTGGTATAATGGAGAACAGTAAAGTCCGAAATTTATGAAAACACAACACGCTATTGTGCAGATGAAAAAACACCGACTATTTTTGGTTGTTGCTTTTGTAACACTGGTTTTGTCTTGGTATCTGTTTCTTATCGATGCAAAGATTGCTGTTGGCTGGATTGCTCTCGTTTTTCTTTCTTATTCTTACATAATGTATCGCCGTAGAATCGGCCAAGAGCTTGTGACGGCACTGTTTTTTGCGCTTTTCATCACCGCCTATCAGCCGTATGTTTACACGACCCAAAATTTATTTATAGGAAAAATCAACCTCTTCCCACTCGTTGCTTGGACCGCCGGACTGGTTTTGCTTCGGGAGCTTTACGAGCACGCCAAGATAAAAAGAAAATTTTTGATTTTTAGCATTCTATATATTGTGGGTATGCTTTTTGTTGAATATGTAGGTTTCTACTGGCTCAATATACAGACACAAGGCGGGTATCCATCTTTGTTTAATCTGGGCATACTTCACGGCCCGCCGATTATTTATATTTTTTATCTTTCCGCCGGTCCATTGTATTTGGTGGTAACCGACTACTTAGAGGTTAATTAAAAGCAGATGTGCTGTTACGCACAAAAGATGACTGCAAAATGATATTTGTTATAATTCGCCAATGACTCAAAAAGAAGCTCTTGATTTGTTAAAACTGGGACAGAATGTTTTTCTGACCGGCGCAGCCGGAAGCGGTAAAACTTACCTTTTAAATATCTACATAGACCATCTGCGCAAACACGGGGTTGGTGTGTCGGTGACTGCATCAACAGGCATAGCGGCGACCCATCTTGGCGGGCAAACGATTCACTCGTGGTGCGGAATGGGGATTAAAGATTTTTTGACTGACGAAGATTTGCACAAAATCTCTACAAGTCCTCGCGTCAAGAGAAATATCAAAAAAAACAAGGTCTTGATCATTGACGAGATTTCAATGCTTCACGCTCATCAGCTGGAAATGGTTGATCGGATTGCGCAAGCAGTTCTTGATTCTCAAAGACCTTTTGGCGGTATGCAGGTAATTCTTTCTGGCGACTTTTTTCAGTTGCCCCCGGTATCAAAACGCAGGGGAGGTTGGGATAGTTCGTCAGATCTTTTTGGCGAAAATGGTTTGGAAACTAGGTTTGCCTACGAAGGACCCACTTGGGAAAGGGGAGATTTTAAGGTTTGTTATCTCGAGGAGCAGTGGAGGCAGTCGGAGGAAAGAGACGGCAAAGCCGACCCGCTTCTTTCGGTCTTGAATGATATCCGCAACGGGCAAGTTGGTGAAAAAACAAAGGCGCCTTTGCGCCAGAGATATCAAAAAGACCCTGAAACAAGTGCAAATATCAAGCCTACGAAGCTTTATACGCGCAATGTTAATGTTGACCAGATAAATCAAAAAGAGCTGGAGAGTTTGGATGGTGATGCCAAAACTTACCATATGGAATCTCATGGATTTAAAGCGTTGGTGGATAGCCTCAAGCGTAGTTGTTTGGCACCTGAGGTGCTTCATCTGAAAGTGGGCGCAGAAGTTATGTTTGTTAAAAACGCTCAAGACGGCAGTTATGTTAACGGCACGCTGGGTGTTGTTGCCAGTTTCGGGGGAACTGAAGGTTGCCCGATTATAGAGACTTTTGATGGCAGGAGTGTTGAAGCGTCTGCCGAAGAGTGGCGTTTGGAAGAAAATGGTGTTGTGCGAGCGACTGTTTCTCAGGTCCCGCTTCGGTTGGCTTGGGCTATCACTGTTCACAAAAGCCAAGGTATTACTTTAGACTCAGCCGAGATTGATTTGTCTGATGCCTTTGAACCCGGTATGGGGTATGTGGCTCTTTCGCGAGTCCGGTCTCTTGGGGGTTTGAAAATTCTTGGGCTTAATGAAAAAGCTCTCGAGGTTCATCCGAAGATTTTGAAACATAACCAAAAATTTCAAGAATGGTCTGTTGAGGTTTGCCGGACATTGGAGCAGTTTTCCGAAGAGGAAAAGAGCAAAAAACATGAAGAAGTTTTATTGAAAAGATTTGAGGGAACCAAAGACAAAGAATTGGTTAAAAGGCGTGGAGAAGATAGAGTGAAGAAAAAGAAAATACCGACTCACGCGATAACGGCTGAATTTTTAGAGAAAGAAATGCCCCTGGAAGATACTGCTCGAGAGCGCGGGGTCACAAAGGGTACGGTTATTGGTCATATGGAGAAATTGGCGGGGGAGGGGAAATTGCCCTGTGTTGATTATCTTAAAGACGACATTCAAGATTTTGAGAGAATACTTTCTGAATTTGAGAAATCAAAGGATGGCAAACTCACTCCGGTTTATAGAAAATTAAAGGGAAAGCATTCCTTTGACACTCTGAGGATAGTGAGGTTGTTTGTGCGGTAGCTGGGATTTTGAATTAAGAATTATGAATTACGAATTAAGGATCAAGAATTAAGAATTAAGAATCAAGTGTTACGAATTACGAATTAAGAATTACGAATTACGAATTAAAACGCGAATAAATGTTTGAAACGAAATAGTGATTTTTTAATTGAAACATTGGAACTTGAAAATTCATTGAAAATTAAAAATTGTAAATTGAAAATTGGAAATCGCTTGTTTCGAGCGTGTCGAGGAAAAAAGTAAGAAAATTGAAAATTTTTGTAAGTTCTCGGCTCTGTAATATAAAAACCGCCCGAGGCACGCTTGCTTTGCAAGGTGTCGGGCGATTGTGTTTTACTTCTCCATCACGAGTGGTGGAGAAGGGGTCTTGATCGACTCCGGGAAAGTGTCCGGAGCCATGACTGCCGGCGTTCGCCAACGGTCATGAAACCAGACCCGCTCGAAGAGCGGATCGTGATTGATCTTGAACGCCCGTCTCAAATGAATGAGGAGACGAGAATCGCAGAACATCACGAGCCGTTCGATGTCGAGCTCTTGGGCAAGAGCCGACACCGCTTGAACGAGCGTCAGGAGGAGCTTTCGATCTCCCTGAAACTCCCGAGGAATGCAGAATCGCGAGACCTCTGCCGAGTTTCTCCCCGGCGTGAGAGCCGAGAAAGATTCGACCGCGATTGCTCCTTCGGCAATCTTGCGGAAGTACTCGGCATTGTGTGAGTCATAAGACTCAACAATTTCCGAATACATCGGAATATTCTCCGCATCCCTTCTGGTGGGGACGAGTCGCACGCAGGCGACCGCCTCCCCCAAATTGTTTTCGACCGAGATGTGAAAGGCGTCCCGGTCGAACCCGTCGGATTCGAGTCCGGAACCGGTGGAACTTTCGAACCCGTATTCTTCACAGTACACCTGATGACGGAGCCGAAACGGCTCGTCACAGGCGTGACCATAAGAAACACGGATTACGAGTTCCCCCGGCTTGGACTTTCGTGCACACAGTGCAGTACTCATTTCAAGCTCCTTTCTTTCTTTGTTGTTAAGAGGCATCCAGGATTATATATAACATATTATAGACAATATGTCAATAATAATGTGTCGTTATTTTAAAGAATTATTGTATTAAAACTTGGAAGTTACTCCTAAAGTTTAACGCAATAGAAGGATAATGTTTGATACAATGTTTTAATGAAGTTATCTAAAAAGTCTTTGATTAGGTTCATAAAGTATTCATCGATAGGTGGATCGACCTTTGCTTTAGATTTGTTTTTGTTGTATCTGTTTACCGATTATTTTGGGATTAATTACCTGATATCAGCAGGATTTGCCTTTGCGGTTTCAATCACTATTCATTATTATTTTTCGAGAAAGATTGTTTTTCCCTGTTCGATGCGACCTGTCGGGCAAGCTTATTTTATATTTGTTGCTATAGCCGTCTCCGGACTGTTTTTGGTCGTGGCTTTTATGGCGATTCTTGTTGAGAATTTTAATTTTGAGCCGATTACGGCTCGATTAGCTGTCGCCGGTTTTGTGGGCATATATAATTATCTTTTGAACCTTTTCTTTAATTTCAAGGTTGCCGGCCCGCATTTTCAAGGTTAAACCTCGTTCTGTATTAACTTTATTTAGGTGGTACAATAAGTTTGGAATAATAGAACCTTCACTTTTACCAAAAGGAGAACCAAATGTCTTCACTCGCAGAAATGACGAAGAAGCTGGTGCTTCTCTTCGTTATAGTTGTTCCCATCTTGGCAATTCCGGTTGGTGTTTATCAGGTGTGGGGCTGGGGGGTCGACTGGCCAAGCTCGGGTTTGTTTGTCGGCTTCTATGTTTTAACCGGTTTTGGTATTACGGTCGGGTATCATCGGCTGTTTACCCACAAGTCCTTTGAAGCGGTCAGGCCTCTGAAGATTTTTTTGGCCATTGCGGGTTCGATGGCTCTCGAGGGGCCGGTTATCACTTGGGTGGCCAGACACAACAAGCATCACCGATTTTCTGACCAAGAAGGCGATCCACACTCACCTTTGGAAGGTTTTTGGCATGCTCACTTCGGGTTCCTTTTTACAGAGGAATCTCCCGACAAAGAAAGGTACGCCAAGCACCTACTGGCTGATTCTGATATTGTCTGGGTCAGCAGGCTTTTTCCATTGTGGGCGCTTTTGTCTCTGGCCTTGCCGACTCTTGCCGGATGGATTATGAGCGGGTCTTTGGCGGGTGCTTTTCTCGGTTTGCTCTGGGGTGGTTTTATCCGCATCGGCCTCGTCCATCATGTGACATGGAGCATCAACTCGGTCTGTCATGTGTTTGGCACAAGGCGTTTCCGTACGCAAGACCAAAGCCGGAACAACCGGCTGTGTGGTTTGCTCGGCGGGGGAGAAGGGTGGCATAACAATCACCACGCTTTTCCGACATCCGCTTGGCATTCGCTTGGGCAAGGATTCGATGCCAGCTACTGGCTAATCAAAGTTTTTGTTCGCCTGGGTCTTGCCGATAAGGTGAGACTGCCAAGTGAAAGCGCTATTTTAAGTAAAGAAGTTCATTGATTGTTGGCTTTCTTCAAAGTCGATTTAAACCGTCTTGCGAGTATAAGGCGGTTTTTTAATTCAGGTGCTTGCAAAAAAATCTGTTTGTGGTATCTTTCAGGTACCAAACCGCTACTGAAGAGGAACTAGGTCGGGTTTTCAGTTTTCAGTTGAGGTTTGTGTTGAAAATTAGTACTTAGTTTCTCTTATATATGCAAGAAGGAACAGTCGCCCGTTTGATGGACAAAGGTTACGGCTTCATCAAGCAAGAGGGCCAGGAAAAAGATCTCTTTTTCCACATGAATGAAGTGAAGGATGTCAATTTTGACGACCTTCGCGAAGGAGACAAGGTTACATTTGAGATCGAGGACAGTCCCAAGGGACAGAATGCGGTCAATGTAAGCCGAGTTGAATAAACAAAAAAACACCCGCTTGGCGGGTGTTTTTTGTTGCCCAAAAAGAAATGGGGATAACATAAAAGATTTCTAGTGTATAATTTAGTAATGCAGGTTGTATTTGAAGAACCGGATTACGCGAAACCCAAAATGAATAAGAAGAAAACATTTATCCAGTCGATTCTTTTAAAGATGGGTTTGAAAGCAAATCGAAAGCAAGCAAATATTGTGGCTCTTTTGGTATCTTTTTTGTTTATTTTTTTATCCGCGTGGATTTTGTTGGAAACCTTTCAGCCGGTAGGAGGTGCGAATACCCCCCAGAATAACCAACCGGTGCAAGCGGAGACACAAGTTTAGAATCAAAATGATTTTTAAAAAATTAAAAAATAATAGGGGGTTCACTTTGATAGAGCTTTTGGTTGTTGTTTCGATTATCGGCTTGCTTTCTTCTGTAGTTTTGGCATCAATAACAAGTGCACGCGCTAAAGCGAGAGACTCTCAGCGTATTAGTGATATGCGCGAGATGCAAAAGGCTCTTGAGCTGTATCGCCTTGAGCACGGGGATTATCCTAGAGGTAATGAATGGTGGTATTGCAGTTGCGGTGTTGGAGACTGTGTAAATAAGTGGGGAGATGTCTTACAGCCACTTGTTGATGATGGTTTTATTCCTAAACTGCCAACTGACCCGCGCAATGGCGAACAAACTGGTGATGGATATCTTTGTTATGAGTATCTTGCAAAGGATAACACTGATACTTCATCTTGGAGCTGTGGTGGAGAAACGCGAACCGATTATGAATATGTACTCCACTTCACGCTTGAGACAGGTGGTTTTAATTTCCCCGAGGTTACAAATTCAGACGATCGCTTTACAAGCTGTATCCACGGTGGTTTAAAGTAGGTTGTATAAAA
>CAZROQ010000030.1:0-6414 GCA_964601755.1 uncultured Candidatus Saccharibacteria bacterium | reverse complement strand
GTGAAGTTGTTTCTGTAGGTGAAGGCAGATATGAAGACGGCAAACTTATTCCGGTGCCTGTTAAAGAGGGAGATAAGGTTGTCTTTTCCAAGTTTGGATATGATGAGGTTCAGGTTGGAGACGACACATACTATGTTGTCGATTCAAAAAATATCTTGGCTAAATTGAAATAATTTTTACTAAATACTAAATAAAAAGATCACAAAAATATGGCAAAACAAATTCTTTACAGTGAAAATGCTAGAAAATCTCTAAAGGAGGGAGTTGACGCTGTTGCTAATGCTGTCCGCGTTACCATTGGTCCCAAGGGTCGCAATGTCATTCTTGACAAGGGTTACGGGGCGCCGACCATTACCAATGACGGTGTTTCAATTGCTAAAGAGATAACTCTGGAAGACAAGTATGAAAATATGGGCGCCGAAATTATTAAAGAGATTGCCAACAAAACAAATGATGTCGCCGGTGACGGCACAACCACTTCCGTTATTTTGGCTCAGGCAATGGTGGATGAAGGTCTTAAATATACATCAATGGGTGTTTCGGCTATGGGTGTTAGGGCCGGAATCGAAAAAGCATCTCACGAGGCCATTGAAGAGCTTAAGTCTCTTGCTAAACCAATACAGAATAAAGAAGAAATCCAGCAAGTTGCCACAATATCCGCTGAATCGGAAGAATTGGGAAAAATAATCTCAGAGACCATTCAAAAGGTGGGCGAGGATGGAGTTGTAACCGTTGAGGAATCCCAGTCGTTTGGTGTTGAGTCAGAGGTTGTAGAAGGAATGCAGTTTGATAAAGGTTACATTTCACCTTATATGGTTACTGACGGTGAAAGAATGGAAGCCGAAATGAAAGATGCTCACATTCTGGTTACCGACAAGAAAATTTCTACCGTTAAAGAGATTCTGCCACTTCTTGAAAAACTTTCTCAGAGTGGCAAGAAAGATTTAGTTGTTATCGCCGATGATGTTGACGGGGAGGCCTTGGCAACATTTGTGGTTAACAAACTCCGCGGAAGCTTTAGTGTTTTGGCGGTCAAAGCTCCCGGCTATGGAGACAGAAAGAAAGAACAGCTTCAGGATGTTGCCACAACAATCGGAGCAACTGTTATCAGCGAAGACATCGGTCTTAATCTGGACACAGCCGAACTGAAGCATCTTGGCAAAGCCCGAAAGGTGATTTCGACAAAAGAGAACACCACTATTGTTGGCGGAAAGGGTAAAAAATCTGAAGTTGAAGAAAGGGTTAATCAGCTCAAGGTTCAAAGAGATCAAGCTGACTCAAAGTTTGATAAAGAAAAGATGGATGAAAGAATCGCCAAGCTTTCAGGTGGCGTGGCGGTTATTCATGTCGGAGCCGCGACCGAGACAGAGATGAAGTATCTTAAGCTAAAGATTGAAGATGCCGTAAATGCAACAAAGGCCGCCATCAAAGAGGGTGTGGTTGCCGGAGGTGGTTCTGCTTTGGCAAAGATTTCAAACAAGCTTTCGCACAAAAAGATTGATGATATGCCAACCGAAACCGGAATCGGATACAGCATTGTTGTTAGGGCGTTGTCGGCTCCGCTTAAGCAGATTGCCCACAATGCCGGCAAGGATGATGGTTCTGTGATTGTGGATAAAGTAAAAGAAAGCTCTTCTGATAAAGCCGGTTATGACGCCGTGTCTGACAAAATTGTTCCTGATATGTTGAAGGCGGGTATCATTGATCCAGTTCGGGTTACAAGGAGCGCGGTCGAAAACGCTGCTTCAAGCGCGGCTATTCTCCTAACCACCGAGGTTGCCATTACAGACATTCCGGAAGACAAGAAAGACAACGGCGGAGCCGATGCCGGAATGGGCGGTGGCATGGGAATGCCGGGGATGATGTAGTTTCTTTAATCTAGTCTAAACTGTGTATATCAAACAGCCCGCAACGCGGGTTGTTTTGATATACTGTGTTTGCGTATGAATTATCGTGCTTTTACATTGATCGAGGTACTGGTTGTAATATCCATATTAACTTTGCTTTCGAGCATCATTTTTGTGAATGTTCAGGATTCGCGTGCTCAGGCAAGAGATGCAGTCAAAAAACAACAAGCGCATGAAGTCCAAAACGCACTGAGTATGTACCACATTGCCAACAAAGGATACCCTGGAAATTCCGAGACAGTATACAAAGAGGGAGATTCAGGTTACGACACCGTTGTTGGAGAGTTGGTATCGGAAGGAGTATTGTCTCAAGTACCGACAAGCCCGGAAGGAGATGCCTATACATACGCAAAGATATCCGATAAAGCTGGCGGAGTTTATTTTTCCGTTAAGTTAGAAAAAAAAGGCTCTGAAGGACCGATCTCAAGCTGTGGCATCAACCTTCCGTATCCTATTGTAAAGATGGGTGGGCACCTGCAAAGTTCTCCACCCGGGAACCCTAATATTAACTTTTCTGGTGGGGAGTTTCGATGGACGCACCCCAGTGCGACATGTAAATCACCGTTTGATGACCTATGCTCCGTGTGGGGGGGTCTTGTTGGAATAGCTGAAGGTTACGAACCCTCAACAGGTGAGTGGGATAAGTTGATAACAGGAGTTGCTGCAGGCCCTCTTTCTGCAGTAGCTACAGAAATCACAAACAATGGTGATGGAACATGTGATATCAGTTACACGCATACCGGCGCTCCGGATGAAAATAATGTGTCGTGCGATTACTCAGGCTACATCAATAGTATTTACAACCGACTGAGTCTGGATTTTTGTAAAGAAGCCAACGAATACTGCGTTTGCTCCCTTTAGTATTTAAAAAGTTTTGTTGTATAATGGTAACCATTAAAAATAAATAAAAATAATTTTTATGAACACTCTCTGGTACATTTTGTTGGGAATTGTAGTCGCGCTGGCGATTTATGTTATCTGGATTTATAACGGCTTTGTTCGACTCTCGAACCGCGCTGAGGAAGCGTGGGCGGACATCGATGTTCAGCTCCGTAGGCGCTACGACCTTATCCCAAACTTAGTTGACACGGTTAAGGGTTATGCAAGTCATGAAAAAGAGACTTTTCAAAAAGTAACCGAAGCCCGCGCCAATGCCTTGTCGGCCGAGCAAACCGGTGATCCGGCGCAGTCTGCGCAGGCGGAAAATATGCTTTCCGGCGCTCTCAAGTCGCTCTTTGCTGTTGCCGAGAGCTATCCCGACCTTAAAGCAAGTGAAAACTTTAAAGAGTTGCAAAGAGAACTTTCCGACACGGAGAACAAAATCCAAGCATCTCGTCGCTTCTACAACGGCAATGTCCGTAATCTAAATATCATGGTTGAATCATTTCCTTCTAATGTTATTGCCGGTATGTTCGGATTCAAGGAACGAGCATTCTTCGAGATAGAAAATGAAGAAGCAAGAAACCCCGTTGGTGTGTCGTTTTAATTTAACTTAACCATGAAATCAAAAATATTAAAGCAATTCATTAGAGACTTATTTGAAAAGCGTCTTTGTGTTTTTAACACAGAGCAGGTAATTGCTTTACCGAAATTAAAAATATCAGCAAGTTGGTTTAATCAATCAAAAAAAGAACGCAATAAATTATATTCTTTTGCTTCAGGATTTACACTTGTTGAGGTTCTGGTGGCTGTATCGATTTTATCGCTTTTGGCAAGCATTGTTTTTGTCAATGTCAACGAGTCGCGGGCACAGGCAAGAGATGCCGCCAAGGTGACTGAAGTGAAGCAACTCCAAACCGCGCTTGAGCTATATAAATTGGGAGAAGGGTCTTTTCCGGGTGAAGCTGGAACAAAATATTCCGAAGACGACTCTGGCGGTGGCGACTACAAACAGCTTATCCAAGACGAGCTGGTGGATAAAGGTTATATCTCGGCGGTGCCTGTAAGCGAAACGGGTGATTCTTATACATACATAAATCTTGGAGATAGCTCGCCAATCGGCTACATATTCTCGTCCAGTCTGGAGCGTTCGGAAAGCTCGGGTAGTTCACAGTGCCCTGCCTTTGAGCCAAGGGGAGGCGATGGGGTGATTACTTCCGCTGAGTTTAATGATATTGGTGCCGGCCCGAAGCCCCTAAACTGGATTGTTCAAGGAGAAGACTTCGCTAACGAATTAAGTTTAAACTATAATCCCGATGCCCCTTCTAGTTGGAGCACGCTTTTTTCTGAATACACTCCAACTTCACCGGCAGGTGGGGGGTTTGCTCCAAGCGGCGCCGGAACGGGTACAACGGGTGCAATAGGAGCTGATTCGTATACTAATAACGGTGATGGTACCTGTAAATATTGGGACGGATCTACAAACACAACCATTAACTGCGATTTCGAGCCAATGTTCGAGATTGCCTACTTGGCAGCCACTGAAGGGGTTTGTTTGGGTGAAAGCTACTGTGGCTGTGATTTGTAGTTTTTGGGTGGTTTGTTAGGTCGCAGTTGCCAAATGCTTGTGTGTTGATGCGATTCATTTCCAAGATTTTTCCTTATTAAATACTTTCCTAAGTTTGAATAGGTTTTTCTTTTCTGTATACTTCTATTTATCTATGGATGCGTACAAACAGGCGGATAAAAACATTTTAAAAACATGGCTTCTAATGACCGGCTTTTTTGTGGTTGTCATTTTGATCGGCTGGGCTTTTAGCTGGATATACGACTCGCCGATAATTTTGATCATAGCCATTGTCTTAAGTATTCTGATGAATATTTTCAGTTACTGGTACTCTGACAAGATTGTTTTGGGAATAAGTGGAGCAAAAGCTGTTACAGAAACAAGTCACCCTGATCTCTACGACATCACCGAGAACCTTTGTATCACCGCCGGACTGCCGATGCCGAAGCTGTATGTTATTCCCGACTCGAGCCCAAACGCTTTTGCCACAGGTAGAAACAAAAAACACTCGGCTGTAGCTGTTACTCAGGGTCTTTTAGATCGACTGGAGCGAAGCGAAGTTGAGGGGGTTATCGCCCACGAGCTTTCTCATGTTCAAAACAGAGATATTTTGGTGATGACGGTTGTGGTTACACTGGTGGGCTTGGTTACTCTACTTTCAGATTTCTTTTTGCGTATTTCGCTTTTCGGCGGAGGTTCTAACCGAGATGGGCGGGCGCAGATGATTGCTATTGTTATCGGGCTTGCGCTTGCGATTTTAGCACCACTGGTCGCAGTAATTATTAAAATGGCAATCTCAAGAAGGCGTGAGTATTTGGCCGATGCCAGCGCCGTTCTTTTGACTCGTTATCCGGAGGGTTTGGCGAGTGCTTTGGAAAAGATATCAAGCTATCCAAATGATCTAAAAAAAGCAAATCACGCCACGGCTCATTTGTATATCTCGAGCCCATTCAAAGGAAAAAATAAAAAACAAGGTTTTCTAACCCGACTTTTTATGACCCACCCTCCGGTCGAGGACAGGATCAGGGCGTTAAGAGGGGATAGGGTTAATTAAATGGATCTGTCTTTAAAGAGTTTAATAAAGAAGGCTTTAAAGGATTTTAGAAAGGCAAGGCCTGGCTATTTGGCAAAGGTAACTTTTATAGATAAAGCTCTTTCATCAACACTTCTTTGGGTTTTTCCAAACTGGATTTTGCCTAATCACCTAACTCTTTTTAGATTTCTTTCTATACCAATAATTTTGTTTTTTATGATCTCTGGAAATGTCGAGGTTTCCGCGATTTTGTTCGTGTTGGCCGCTTTCTCTGACGCACTTGACGGTGCTATGGCAAGGACAAGAAAACAAATAACAGAATGGGGGATACTAAATGACCCTTTGGCGGACAAGTTGTTAATAAGTTCTGTGGTTGCCGTCTTAGTTTCAAAATATATCAGCCCGTTCTTTGCTGGGTTGATAATTTTTTTTGAGGTTGTTATTGCGGTTTCCGCCCTTGTGCGAGCAAAGAAAACGGGAGATAAAATCATTCCCGCAAAACTTGTGGGCAAACTAAAGATGATATTTGAGTCTCTTGGGTTGGCATCTCTTTTTGCTCTGATTATTTTTTATTGGCCTTGGGTATGGTGGGTTGCTGTGGTGTCTTTGATAACGGCCGTCTTTTTCGCGTTTTTGTCTCTTTTTGTGTACAAGTCAATTTAAAAAAGAGGTCAGAGAAAGGCGTCTGACCACTTTCTTCGCGGGGTTGCACCTCCCTCTTCCTCGCTTCACTTCGTTTCGTTGCGGAGAGGGAGGGATTCGGTCACAAATAATTTTCCTATGAAAACTGCACTGCTGCAGTTTTCATCCGGTCCCGAAGGGGGCTACCGATGTGAGCAGAGCGAACAGGTAGTAGGCGAAGAAAATTTTCGCGACCCCGGCTCGCGGTTTTTGCCTTGTCCTTCGTAAACTCAGGACAAACAAAAACAACGCTCCGCCTTTCGAATCCCTCACGCAAAGCGCGCAGGCGCTTTGCTCCTCTCCGCAGCTTCTCGCTGCGCTCGAATCTGCGGAGAGGGAGGGATTCG
>CAZROQ010000029.1:0-6442 GCA_964601755.1 uncultured Candidatus Saccharibacteria bacterium | reverse complement strand
AGGGAGACCGATTGTCAGACTCCTGCCCGTAAATGAAGTCAATTTTTTACCGGGAGTATTTAGTTTTGATAAATAAAAGTTTTAACATTAAGCCGATAAAATATGGATACCCCAACGCAGTCAACCACCATAGAAGATCTTAGTGCCGGTTTATTTAAAGTTCACAAAAATAGTCCTTTTATTTTAAATTCATTCGACATTGCCGGAAAAACCGCCATGCACTACGGGTTTGTTCCGATAAAAACCCCGACTATTTGCAGAAAAGATCAGGCTCCAGCCAAAAGCTTGTCTGAAACGAATCCAGCATCACTTTCAAATACCGGTTTTGGTGGAAAAGAACAAACACTTGGTCTGATACCCGAAGAAAGATGTGCCCTATTTAGAATGTACCGAGAAGAAGGCATACATTCTCTCGATAGACCCTCAGGCCTTTATTTTGAGTTACCCCTCCAGAGAGGTCTTCGGGGTAAAACTCGAGAAAGACAGCACGGCCTAGAGATAATCGGTACGAGCGAAAGCGTCGCTGATGCCATCCTCATAAAAACAGCTCTATCAATATTAAAAGAAGAAGGGCACCCCGATGTCGAAGTGCGCATAAACAGTATCGGAGATATCAACTCCAGAACCAGATTTGAAAGAGAGCTTACGAGTTATTTTAGAAAAAGGGCAAACGACCTTGGCCCCGAAGAAAATAGAATTCTCAGAGAGAATGTATATGCCCTTATGCATATGACCGGACCGGAAATTGATGAAATCAAAAAAGAAAGCCCCGAAACAATGGAATTTCTTGACGAGGACAGCCGTTGCCACTTTATGAGCGTTCTCGAATACTTAGAAACACTGGGAATCCCTTATAACATCGACTCAAGGCTTGTTGCCGATTCATACTTCACGCACACAGTTTTTGAAATAAGAAAAAAATCTACGGAGCCGGAAAAGCTTGGAGAGCTTTTGGCACGAGGTGGGCGATATATGCATGTAGCACCAAGAACAAGTTTCAGAGAAGATATACCCTCAGCCACTGTTTCACTATCATATAAAAGAGGTAAGAGAGGTGTTGCCAAAAAATTCCTTCTAAACAAAATAGACGAGCCAAAGTGCTACTTTGTTCAACTTGGCAAAGAAGCCAAGCTAAAAAGCTTGAGAGTTATTGAGGACTTAAGAGAGGCCGATGTTATGGTCCATCACGCACTGGCGCATCAAAAATGCTTGGGTCAAATGGACTTAGCCAAGAAACTAAATTCACCATATATAATAATAATGGGTCAAAAAGAGGCTCTGGAAGATACTGTTATGGTTAGGGATACGGAAACCTACTCTCAAGAAACAATACCAACTCCGGATCTGGTCAGATACCTAAAACAAGTCCTTCAAAGGTGCAAATAGTGACACAAATAGTGACCGGCACAATTAAATTACCCTCTTCAGTCTTCCCTGCTTTCTCCTACTTTCTCAATATTTAATTGTGCCTGTCCCCTCCCTGTTTATGTCTATTTATCCAGGTGTAGATGTTTAAAATAGCCCCCCCTAAACACTAAGTACTGGCAGTACTTAGTGTTTAAAATCGCTTAAAATAGGGGTAAAAGAGAGAGAAAAAAGGAAAAAGCACACAAGACTTGATGGATTAGGGCCTTGTATGCTAATATTCCCCCACTATGACAGTAAATGTTGAAGTAGAAAAAAATAATAACGAGAACAACATGAGCGTTGTTCGTAACTTTACCAAAAAGATAAGATCTTCCGGGGTTTTAAACCGTCTCAAAAAAAGGCGCTATTTTGAAAGAAACCGCTCAGAAAATGTTCGTCGAAACCAAAGAGTAAAAAGGCTTCAAAAGAAAGAAACGATTGAAAGACTTATTAAACTTGGCAAAATTGCTCCTAAAACCAATCACAGGTAAAGCTCTGTGAAAAAATCAAACCTATCAATAACCAAAACAGCCCGCCACAAACTACCAGCTGGTGGGTCTGTTTTATTTGAAAAACTAAAAGAAAAAGTTCTGGGTAAAAGATACGAACTTTCTTTGGTTTTCTGCGGAGACACGCTTTCCAGAAAACTAAATAAAAAACACAGAAATAAAGACAGGCCGACAAATGTGCTATCTTTCCCTTACTCAAAAAATGAAGGAGAAATTTTTATAAACTTGTCTGCGGTAAAAAAGGAAACGGAAAAATTTCAGATGACGGAAAAAAAACTATTGCTATTTCTCTTTATCCACGGAATGCTCCATTTGAAAGGGTTCGAACACGGGAGTAGAATGGAGAGAGAGGAAAATCGGTTTTTAAAACAAATCTAAACTGTTTTCAAAAACACCTCAAAAAGATAGCGAGTTATTTTTTATTATCGTATGACACAATCAGAAGTCGTTGGAATTGATATAGGCACAAACCATGTAAAAGTGGTAATTGCCGATCCGGCAAAATCGGGAGACAAAGGACCGAAAATAAAAGGTCATGGTTTTTCCGAATCAAAAGGGTTGCGTCACGGATACATCATAAACACCTCTGACGCCATAGAGAGTATAAGAGAGGCCATTAGGGAAGCCGAGAAAGATGCCAAGACAACCGTTAAAGAAGCTTTTGTGTCGGTAGGTGGTATCGGTCTTTCCGGAGTTATCACCAAAGCATCCGTGGTTGTCTCTAGAGCTGATTCCCAAATAACCCAAATTGATATCCAGAATGTACAAAATGCCTGTAGCCAAGAAATCCCCACCAGTGAATCTCAAAATAGGCAGATTATACACGACATTCCGATCCAGTACAGGATAGACGGTCAGCCGGTACTTGGAGATCCACTCAAAATGAAAGGGGCACGGCTGGAAGCAAAAATGCTTTTTATAAATTGCCTTGAGCAACATGTAAACGACATTATCACAGCAGTTGAAGAGGCCGGGGTTAGAGCGCTTGATGTTATGGCGTCCCCTTTGGCGGCAGCAATGGTGACTCTGACAAAAACTCAAAGGATCGCAGGATGCGTGCTTGCAAATATAGGTGCCGAAACAGTTTCAATGGTGGTTTATGAAAACAATATACCCATCTCGCTTGAAGTTTTTCCCATCGGGTCAACCGACATAACCAACGACATCGCCCTTGGTCTTAAAGTCCCGCTCGATGAAGCCCAAAAAATAAAAGAAGGTAGCAAATCAGATGAATCATATTCAAAAAGAAAACTCGATGAGATAGTCAGAGCCCGACTTTCTGATATGTTTGACCTTATAAACAAACATCTTGAAGAAATCGGCAGAAGTGGTCTTTTGCCGGCAGGGATAGTTATTACCGGTGGTGGTTCAGGGATTGGAGAAATCGATGATCTGGCAAGGTCTCTACTAAACCTACCGGCGACACTCGGAAAAACAAAAATATCAAGAAATAATAGTCAAGTTTCTGACTCCACTTGGGCTGTCGCTTATGGTTTGTGTGTCTGGGGAATTATAAACGGTAGCCGAAAACCGCTTGTTTTTTCAGGTATTTTCAAAAAAATAGTAAATTCTGTTGTATCTTGGATAAAAAAAATTCTTCCGTAGTTTTAAAACCAAGTGCACAACCCCTTTTGTATAGATACAGCTTTCTGGTATTATTGATGCTAGGAATCGAATCATTAAGAGAGGGCGGCTAGAAAGCACGCTTAAGTAAGAATAATATGCCACAAGTAAAACCGGAGGTGGAAGCCTTCGCCAGAATCAAAGTTATCGGTGTCGGCGGTTCGGGGAAACACGCCGTCAACCATATGATCAACTCAAAAGTTAAGGGGGTTGAGTTTATTGCTGTAAACACAGACGCTCAAGATTTGCATAACTCACTTCCAAAGAAAAAAATCCATATTGGTAAAAATGTTACTCGCGGTCTTGGCGCCGGAATGAATCCCGAGCTCGGCAGAAAAGCAGCGGAAGAAACCGCTGAAGAAATCCAAGAATCAATTAAAGGCGCTGATATGATTTTTATTGCCGGCGGTTTCGGTGGGGGGACAATGTCGGGAGCGGGACCCAAGATTGCCTCAACGGCAAAAGAACAAGGGTCACTCACGGTTGGTGTTGTTACCAAACCCTTCTTTTTTGAAGGTGTAAGAAGGATGCAAATAGCAGATCAGGCGCTCGACGAAATGCGCAAAGCGGTTGACGCAATTATTGTTGTACCAAACGACCGGCTTCTTTCTGCGATAGACAAAGACACCACAGCCAAGAAAGCTTTTGCGATGTGCGATGAAGTCTTGAAACAAGCCGTTGAAGGAATTTCAGACTTAATAACCACCCCGGGAGAAGTTGCAAATGTTGATTTTGCTGACATCAAAGCGATTATGCAAAACGCGGGGTCAGCTCTAATGGGTATCGGGATCTCTTCCGGTGAAAAACGAGCCGAAGAAGCGGCCAAGGAAGCAATCGAGTCTCCCCTTCTTGATCTGTCAATCAGCGGTGCCCAGGGCGTCCTTTTTTCAATCGCCGGTGGTGACGATCTTACAATGATGGAGATTCAAGACATAGCCAAAGTAATTACCGAATCTGTTGACCAAAACGCCAAGATAATTTTTGGAACCGTAAAAGATGACAAACTGCGCAAGGGTGAAATAAAAGTAACAGTTATTGCTTCCGGATTCCCGGAAAATGAAATGAGATCCACTCTTTTCCAAAGCACCAAATCAGACAAAGAAAAAGAAAGCAATGAAAAAGAAGACACCGAAGATAGAGGTAAAATTTTCAACTCTCCGATAAACAAGGAAGAAAAGAAAGAAGAAACTAAAAGTGAGCCGAAACCAAAACCATCCGACGAAGAGGACGATGATGACTGGGGTGCTGTCCCGGCATTTTTAAGAAGAAGTAAATTAAAATAATAATATGTACGATCTAGTTATCATAGGCGGGGGGCCCGCCGGTGCAGCGGCTGGTGTATATGCTGCCAGAAAAAGACTTAAAACCGTTATTGTTACCAAAGATTGGGGCGGGCAAAGCACTGTTTCTCCAGACATTCAAAACTGGATTGGTACGATTTCGGTACCCGGCCACGAATGGGGCAAACAGCTTCGAGAACATGTGATGGCTTACGCGGGAGATTATGTAGAGTCCAAAGAGGGGGCTCTGGTTTCTAAAATTGAAAAATCAGAAGATCACTTTAAAGTCATTTTAGACAATGACGAAAAGATTGATGCAAAAACAGTTTTGGTTGGAACAGGTAGCCACAGAAGAAAACTGGAAATCCCGGGTGCGCAAGAGTTTGATCACAAAGGGGTTATGTACTGCGCGACCTGTGATGGACCTCTTTTTGCCGATAAGGACTTGGTCGTTATTGGAGGCGGAAACGCCGGCTTTGAAGCCGCCCAAGAGCTTCTGGCCTACGGCAAAAGCGTAACCCTTCTTCACAGAAGCCCTGAGTTTAAAGCAGACAAAATTACTGTCGAAAAAGTCCTCCAAAACGAAAAAATGACCGCTTTCACAAACTCTGAACCGACAGAAATAAAGGGTGATAAATTTGTTGAGTCGCTTGTTTACAAAAACAAAGAAACCGGCGAAGAAAAAGAAATCCCCACCCAAGGTATATTCGTTGAAATCGGTCTTATCCCGACAACAAAATTTGCGGAAAATCTAGTTGATTTAAATGAATTAAAACAAATCAAAATTGACCCATGGACACAAAGAACCTCCGTCGAAGGTATTTGGAGCGCCGGTGATTGCACGGATGTTAGATTCCACCAAAACAACATCGCCGCCGGTGATGGTGTCAAAGCTCTTGAAGACATCTACCGCTACATCAGCAATCTGGAATAAAAGCGACGCCAATACGCGAAAGCGACACTAATACGCGAATTGCACGCGAATGACACGAAAAAGCGACGCCAATACACGAATTGCACGCGAATGACACTAATGACACGAATGACAAAAGCGACGCCAATACACGAATTGCACGCGAATGACACGAATGATGTGAATCCGCTATGGGTGGGTTGGGTTTTTAAAACCCAATGTCTCAATTAAAATATTCTTGAGTGGTAAACAAAAAACCCGACTACTTTCGTAGTCGGGGATTTTTGTATGTTGCTAAACTTTCTCGGTTCCTTTGTCTGCGCTTACCCACGAGTGTCACACGGAAGGTTCTGCTTTGGTCAAAACCATCCCAATCGGTGCACCTGATTTCGGGGTTTTGCTGAAAATCATATTGCACACCGGTCGAATACTCAACCTGAGATCGAGCCCTCCATTCCGCTTCGTTGACATCAACAGCGGTTACAATGACAGTAATCACCTCAATTTTTCCATCAGCGTGATTCGTTTCGTTCATGATAATCCTCAAAAAAAGTTCTTAGAGTCCACTCAGTATTTAAATATATTTATGTCTTAATGTCAATACCATTGTCCACACTTGCGCGGAAATCGCACCATGATATAATAGAAACTAACATTGAAGCATCAAAAAAAAGCCCCGGAAGGGCTTTTTTTGTTACTAAAACCAGCAT
>CAZROQ010000028.1:0-6476 GCA_964601755.1 uncultured Candidatus Saccharibacteria bacterium | reverse complement strand
ATAGAAGATGAGATTAGTGAATCCGGAAAGTCTTTGAATGAGGTGGTTACAATGGCATCTATTTTAGAGAAAGAATCCAGAAAAGCGGAAGAAAAACGAGTTATAGCGGGAATTTTGTGGAAGCGCATAGAAAACGAGATGCCTCTGCAAGTTGACGCCACCTTTTTGTATATAAACGGAAAAGGTAGCTTCGATTTGACGGTAGAAGATCTCGAGGATGACTCTTCTCCTTACAATACCTACACCCACTTGGGGCTGCCTCCGGGGCCGATATCTAATCCGGGAATTGACTCACTTAAGGCCTCCGTCACTCCGTTAGAAAGTGATTATTGGTTTTATTTACATAGTGATGATGGTCAAATTCACTACGCCGAAACATTTGACGGACACAAAGCTAACAAAGCCCGTTATTTAAATTAGAAAACGAGAAGACCTTGCTCTGTTCCAGCTTTTTTCTCGTATTTTCAAAAATAATGTGGCATTGTGTTACCCATGAACTCTAACAAAAATCAAAAAATATGGGTCGGGATGTCCGGTGGTGTGGATTCTTCAACATCGGTTGCCCTTTTGAAGGAACAGGGCTTTGATGTGACGGGCGCTTTTATTAAGGTCTGGCAACCCCCCTTTATTGAGTGTGATTGGAGACAAGACAGAGAGGATGCAAAAAAAGTATCTGCCGATTTAGGTATTCCTTTTACAACCATCAACTTGGAAAATGAGTACAAAAAGGAGGTTGTTGATTATCTTGTGGATGAGTATAAAAAGGGCAGGACCCCAAATCCGGATATAATGTGCAACCAACACATCAAGTTTGGGTCGTTTCTCACCGAGGCAAAAAACAGGGGAGCAGATTTTGTGGCCACCGGACATTATGCTAGAAAAATTACAGATGAAAACGGGGTGCATCATTTGTTTTCCGGAGCAGACAAAACAAAAGACCAATCCTACTTTTTATGGACACTGACGCAAGAACAGCTTTCTTCAATAATTTTTCCTGTTGGAGATCTTAGGAAAAATGAAGTCAGAAAAAAAGCGGAGGAAAGAGGTTTGTTTGTCGCCAAGAAGAAAGACAGTCAAGGTATTTGTTTTCTGGGGAAGATTGATATTAAGGAATTTTTGGCTGAATTTATTCCAAGTCAAAAGGGTGATGTTTTAAATGAGTCTGGAAAAATTATTGGTCATCACCCGGGCGCGTTCTTTTTTACATACGGAGAAAGAAGGGGTTTTGTTATTACAGAAAAAACCCCCGATCAAGAACCATTGTATGTGGTTGGCAAAAATATAGACAAAAATACAATTACAGTGGCAACTCAAAAGGAAAAAGAAGAAAATTTTTATGTTCTCGGAGCTTCTTTAGAGAATGAGAATTGGATTGTAGGTAAACCGGAGGATGGCCACTACAAAGCCAGATTCAGGCATCTACAAGAGCTTGTCGATATTGAGCTTGTAAATGATGGAGATCATTTTATTGTCCACTTCAAGGAACCCCAAACTTCTGTCAGCCCCGGTCAGTCGCTTGTGGTTTTTTGTGAAGAGGAGTGTCTGGGTGGCGGAGTTATTAGCAATGAAGAGCGAGAGTAGTCATTCCTGTGAGGAACAGTTCCCCACAACGCTAACTTAAACACTAAGCACTGCAGTCTTTAGTGTTTAAAACAGTCACTACTATACTATGTAGTATAGTAGTGACTGCCTGTCTTTCCACAGTTTCAAAATAGCATATATGTATATAATGGGAGATATGTCTAAAATAGAAATAATAAAAGGAAACGGGGAAAAAGAAATTTTTGATGAAAGCAAGCTTTTCAACTCTCTGGAAAAAGCAGGTGCTTCCAAAGATGCTCAGGAGGAGGTGGTCACGACCGTAACAAAAGACTTAAAAGACGGAATGACGACTGCTGAAATATACAAGCAGGCCTTTGATATTCTTAAGACAACAGAGAGAGCCCCCGCCAGCAGATATTCTCTCCGTCAGTCTATTATGCAATTGGGTCCGAGCGGGTATCCCTTTGAGAAGTTTTTGGCGGAGCTTTATAAAGCGGAAGGTTATTTTGCCAAAGTCGGACAAATGGTTCCCGGGGCATGTGTTGAGCATGAACTTGATGTTGTTGCGTCCAAGGATAATGAAAAAATATTTGTCGAAGCCAAGTTTCATAATAGTAGGGGGTACAAGTCGGATATTAAGGATGCTCTTTATGTTAAGTCCAGATTTGACGACATCCTTCCACAGCTTGGAAGTGACGAGGTTAGTTACCAAGGTATTTTGATAACAAATACAAAGTTTTCATCCTCTGCTTTAAAGTATGGAGAGTGTGCCGGCCTTTCAATGATGGGGTGGAACTATCCGAATGGTAAAAGCTTGGTCAACTGGATAGAGAAGAGCAATCTGCATCCGATCACTTGTTTAACCACTCTTTCAACCGCGCAAAAACAAAACTTACTAAACAAAGGTCTAATCTTAAACAGAGACCTTTACAATAATACGATTTTTTTGAAAGATGTAGGTTTTTCGGAAACAGACATAAAAGAGGTTATTGAAGAGATTGAAAAGGTTTCACCCCAATCCACATAATGGGTTTCTAATAAAATTTAAAAATGAAAAAAGGCGAAGATTATACAGGAGTTTCGGTTGTTTTTATCTGCCATGACGGCAGGGAAAATTATTTATTGAACAAGAGAAGCAATAACTGTCGAGATGAACATGGGCGGTGGGACATAGGCGGAGGCGGAGTTGAGTTCGGTCATACGATTGAAGAGACGCTCAGAAAGGAACTGTATGAAGAGTTTGGAGTTTCGGTCATTGATTATGAAACACTGGGTTTTCGTGAGCTTCAAAGGGAACACAATGGCAAGAAAACGCACTGGATATCGATTGATCATAAAGTTTTAATCAATCCGGAAGAAGTTAAAAACAATGAACCACACAAGTTTGAAGAGATTGCTTGGTTTAAGTTGGAAGATTTTCCGGAGCCGATGCATTCTCAGTGGCCGATATTCTATGAGAAATACAAAAAAAGCTTGTGACCCAAAAAACAGAAGAAATGAAGAAGATTCGCGACAAGGTTCTAGATCTTAAAGAATCAGCTCTTTATGATTACAGAATACAGAACGGATATTTTCCTGTTATAGGAGAGGGTAGTCATGACGCCGAGATTATGTTTGTTGGAGAGGCACCGGGTAAAAACGAGGCGGAAAGGGCAAGGCCTTTTTGTGGTGCGTCTGGTCGAGTGCTTGATGAGCTTTTGGACTCGATTGATATCAGGCGAGATGATGTTTACATTACAAACATTGTCAAAGACCGTCCGCCGGAAAACAGAGATCCCTTGCCAAACGAGATTGAAATTTACGCGCCCTTTTTGGATGAGCAAATTGAGATTATCGAACCGAAAATTATCGCCACTTTGGGAAGGTTTTCAATGGAGTATATTATGAAAAGATATGGTCTTCTAAATGAGGTCGGGGCAATATCAAAAATTCACGGTTCTGTTTTCGACACCAAGATAGGAAGCAGGGAGGTTAAGGTTGTCCCTTTGTACCATCCGGCAATGGCTCTTTACAAAGGTGACACTAAAAAGATTCTTCTTGAGGATTTCAAGATAATCAGGAAAGTTGTTTTCAGCAAGTAGGTCAACAACTGTTCCGGCACGGGGAGCTTCATTTTTGTGTTAAATTCGTGTAAATTAATAAGTATGCTTTACATAACATCACTCATCTTGCAGGTCGCGGGCCATGTTCTCATAGCTTTGGTGGTTTTGTCGGTACATATGCATGTAGCCAAAGAAAAAAGAATCGACAAAGCGGTTTTGCTTTATATGAAAAAGGAACAACTCTTGGTGATTTTGGGTATCGCCCTAATTTTAGCCGGTTTTTTTATAGAGTTTTACATTGAGTTAATGTAGTTTTTTGTAATGTCTGAATACAAACCTTCACAAAAGATTTTAGAAAAATACGCAGATGTTTTGGTCAACTTCGCTCTCGGTGATGGAAAAGGAATCAAAAGAGGAGAGGTTGTCAGGGTTAGTGCCGGAGAATTTGCCAAACCGCTTTTTATTGAAATTAGAAAAGCGATTTTGAAATCAGGTGGACATGTTTTAAGCAATTACCAACCGGACGATGGGCCGGTCTACTACCCATCACGAGATTTTTTCGAAAATGCCGATGATGATCAAATAGACTACTTCCCCAAAAAGTATTTAAAAGGATTGGTTGAAGAGATAGATCACTCTATAAGTATCATTTCCGATGTTGATAAGCACGCTCTTGCCGGAGTTGAGCCCAAAAAGATGATGCAAAGAGGTCTTGCTTTTAAGCCGGTTAAGGACTGGCTTGATGAAAAAGAAAATAGAGGCAGGTTTACTTGGACTTTGGCTTTATACGGAACACCTGCCGGTGCCAGAGAAGCCGGTCTTTCGTATAAAAAATACTGGAATCAAATAATAAGAGCTTGTTTTTTGGATAAAAAAGACACCAAGAAATGGTGGAATAAAATTTCAGGTGAAATAGAAAGAACCAGAGATAAACTTAACAAACTTGATATTGACCGATTGCACATCACCGGAGAGGACGCGGATTTGTGGATTAAGTTTGGTGAAAAAAGAAAGTGGTTGGGAGGCGGTGGTCGTAATATTCCAAGCTTTGAGATTTACTGTTCACCGGATTGGCGTGGAACAGAGGGTTGGGTCAAATTTAATCAGCCACTCTATCGTTATGGTAATCTAATAAAAGAAGTAGAGCTTGAGTTTAAAAAGGGAAGAGTTGTCGCATCAAAGGCGTCAAAAAATGAAAATATTCTAAAAGAGATGATCGCTACCGAAAATGCCGATAAAGTGGGGGAGTTTTCATTGACAGACAAAAGACATTCAAGAATTACCGAGTTTATGGCCGAGACTCTTTTTGATGAAAATGTTGGCGGAAAATATGGAAATACCCACATCGCTCTCGGTAATGCTTATCAGGACGGATACAACGGAAATGTTTCAAAGGTTAAGAAACAAACTTGGAAGAAGCTCGGATTTAACCAGTCAGCCGTACATACTGATATAGTATCCACTTCAGACAGAGTTGTGGAAGCGATTCTAAAGTCCGGAAAAAGTAGAGTCATTTATAAAGACGGTAAATTTATGGTTTAAAAAATGAAATCGCAAGAACTGAGAAAAAGATTTTTGAATTTTTTTGAAAAGAGAGGGCATAAAATCTTACCCTCGGCTTCTTTGGTGCCGGAGAATGACCCATCGGTTTTGTTCACCACAGCGGGTGTGCAACCGTTGATACCTTATATCATGCAAGGCGATCATCCTGCCGGGCCCAAGTTGGCCAGCATTCAAAAATGTGTGCGAACAACAGATATAGATGAAGTCGGTGACAATACCCACCTAACTTTTTTTGAAATGATGGGTAACTGGTCAATTGGAGACTACTTCAAAGCTGACGCCATTGCTTGGAGCTGGGAATTTTTAACTTCTCAAGAAGAAGGCCTAGGACTGGACCCTAAAAGGTTATACGCGACTGTTTTTGAAGGCAATGATGACGCACCGCGTGATCACAGGTCTTACGAAATTTGGGAAGGATTGTTTGAATCAGTTGGTCTTGAACCCAAAAAGCGAATTTTCTTTATGCCCGCAGAATCAAACTGGTGGCCTCAGCCTCAAAAAAATGACACCTCTTCGGGTCCGACTGGTCCGGATACTGAAGTTTTCTATGATGTCACCGGTGCTTTGGGTGATTTAACCAAAGAAGATTTTATAGCGGCCGATGAAGAACAAAAGGTTGTTGAGATTTGGAATAATGTTTTTATGGAATTCAAAAAAGAAAGAGGTTCTATTGTTGATCAGTTAAGAAAAAAGAATGTTGATACCGGAGCCGGTTTTGAGAGGATGGTTGTCGCCTTGCAAGGCGCGAACAGTGTTTTTGAAACAGACCTTTTTGATTCTCTTGTAAAAGAGGCCGGAAAAATTACAAACAATGAAAAATCAGAAAGGATTATCGCAGATCATTTAAAAGCCGGTATGTTTTTAATTGCTGACGGAGTTTTTCCATCAAACACCGATCAGGGGTATGTTCTCAGAAGGTTGATTCGCAGAGCGATGTTTAACACAACAGAAAGAGATCTGGACGAAAAAACAATCTCATCCTTTGTAGATGTTGTTGATGGTATGTATTTAGACACCTATAAAAACATTTCCGACAAAAAGGACGAGATTAAAAATGTCATCTTAGAAGAAGCTCAAAAATTTAAAAAAACTCTCGGTAAAGGCCTGAAGGAGTTTAGCAAGATTCAAGGTGAAATATCCGGCGAAGACGCTTTCAAACTCTTTTCCACTTATGGTTTTCCTTTGGAAATAACAAAAGAGCTTGCTTTTCAAAAAGGGGTAAAAGTTGATGAAGATTCTTTTTTCAAAAAAATGAAGGAGCATCAAAAAAAATCTCAGACAGCATCTGCCGGAAAGATTAAAGGAAGGCTTGCCGGAAGCGGAGAAGAG
>CAZROQ010000027.1:0-6498 GCA_964601755.1 uncultured Candidatus Saccharibacteria bacterium | reverse complement strand
CCTTCTTCGTCCTCGGCGTCAAAGCTTGGGCTGTCGGTCTCGGTCTCGCCGATCTCAACCTGGATGGTATTACCCTCGGCAACACTGTCGTCGGTTGCTTCAATGTCGGCCTTGATCATGAATTCGTAGGTTTCACCTGCGTCAAGGTCGTAGTCGAAGTCCTCGAAGACCTCGGTAACGCTCGTACCTGCGCTTACCACTGTCTCAGAGTCAACCTGCTCGCCGTCGATCCAGAGAGAGACCTCGTTGATAACATCGTCAACATCAGTTGCTCCACCACCTACGGTAAGCTTGACCGGAAGGTCATCAAGGTTGATGTCTGAAGTACCCTCAACCTCGACCAAGAAGGCAAGAAGCTCTTCGTTTTCGGTGTCGTCGTTGTCGTCAATTTCGATCACGCGTGACTCGTTGATGTCATCGTTGTCGCCTTCGCGGATCTGGAACTTGGTGTCAGAAGCTGACGCAAAGCTCTCGAATGAGAACTGTCGCTCGTTAGAGTCAGTTGTCACGTCGTTATCAGTATTACCGATCGCTTCACCGGCACTTGAGTCGGTGATGATAGCACCTTGTCCATCACGGTAGCGGATACTTGGAACACCAACATTCCAAGATTCACCTTCGTCGTCACTGTCGATGTTATCGAGACCAGTTACCGCAATAATAAGGTCGCCCTCTTCGTTGGCACGGATGATTGCTCCGTTGTCAAGAGAGACGGTGTGGCTGTAGTTGTCGTCGTCCTCGAACTGGTCGCCGTCAACTTCGGCAAGTTTTTCACCGTTGAACCAGATGGATACGCTCTCGGCGTACTCGTCGAAGTCATCGTCACTACCTGCTCCACTTGTTACTTTATCGAAGTTAAGCTGAACAGCAACGATCTCGATGTCAGAAGCGTCGTCGGCTTCGATCTCGATGCCGGCTACTTCTACATCTTCTGCACCCTCTCCAACCTCTTCGGTGTTAAGGGAGCCGATCCACTCGGTGTCTTCAATAGCACCTGCGCCTCCTTCGAGGTCACTTGATCCTGTTGAACCTGTTGAACCGGAATCGTCGTCGTCATCAATAACTGTTGTCACTGCGTTCACAGATGATCGTGTGATTGGACCAAAGTATCCAACTGCCGGAGTGATGCCGTTTGAAGCTTGATAATCAGCAAGAGCGGATTGGGTGAGTCCTCCAAAGTATGAAGTCTCATTTCCCGGAGATCCGGCTCCTGTTGTGGCTACTGTAAAGCCATTGTTGTTAAGAAACTTTTGAAGTTCCATAACTTCATTCCCTGTTGACCCAAGTGTTAGGTTTTGGGTGAATGTGAATGAACTTGCAGAGCTTGATCCGCCTGAAAGGGCACTAAGCTGAGCCTGCAAGTCTGCAATCATTTGCTGAAGTTCCTCGATTGTTTGTGCCTCAGCTTGTGAGACAACACCACCGAAGGCGAAGGTCAAAGCCATCGCACCTCCAACAAATCCTGCAACTACTTTCGCAGTTTTAGTATTGTGTAATTTTCTCATAATTTTTTTACTTAATAATGTCTGCTTCGGTTTTAACCTTACCTAATAAAGCAAGCTAATAATGGGAACCGCTAATTATTAATAAGTGTGCGGTTCTCCCCGATCCGCCAGTGGCGGGTCGAGACGAAGGACATTATCGTGTTTGCGTCGCTGGCTCTTTTTCTCTTTCGCAAGAGAAGTGAGAGCCCCGCGATTATCTGCTTTGCAAATGCAGACAATCGCGTGCCGATAGCATGCCGATCGTATCCAGATGCGTTGCTCGCTTCAAAGCTTGAAGCGAGTCGGCACATAAAGACACGACGCGTGACCGGCATGACTCGGTCATATTTGTTACTAATTTTATTGCAATTTGTTTTGGGTTGATCTTTAACAGAATCTTTTGGCGGGCGCTCCGATTTGTTTGCCTGCGTACAAAACTTTTTGTTTTGTTTTTTTGATTGAACAAAACAAAAATCGTACTTAGGCCGACAACTCGTCGCCTGCTTTGCGATTGTCAAAGTTCACTCCCTTGTTCGACCCGACAGTTTTGATAAAAACTTATCGAGTGCGGTCTTCAAGCTATTGGCTACCATAGCTATCGGCCCGCTATGCGCTTAATTATAAAGCGCTTTTGTAGAGTCGCAACAAACATTGTGTGGATAACAAAAATGTTTTGGCACTCTATTGAAAATATACTATATTCTTAATGGACTGATGTCAACAAGATTAGCCCCTAAAATAACCATTTTGGTCAATCTTTGAGATTGTTGTTTTTATACCAAAGAGTATCTACTCCAGCGCCTCTCTCCTTCTTTCTTTAGGACACCTTTTCTTGCCAGAGCGCCGAGCTCTCTTTGAACAGTCTTTTCACTACATCCGGAAATTGCCTGAGAAACCTCTTTTATGGAAACCTCGCCTTTCCTGCGAACCAAATCAATAATGATAGCCCTTCTTTCGTTCTTTTTCTTGTCAGGAACGGTCAGGTCTTTACCTTTTTTGTCTTGGGTTTTTATGCGTGCTCGATCAACATATTCGCTGTCATTATTGTTTTGTCCTTTAGAAATGTCCTTTTGATATTTAGACGGGGCGGATTTTTCCGGAAGCTCTCGTTTATCTTGAGGAGGTTCTGCAAAATATTTGCTTGCGTCTTTTTCCGGTTGCTTAAGCTCGGGAACGAAGAAAAATTCTCGACCCAGTGACTGATCGAAAGAATCAGCTGAAGCACTGTTTTTATCAATGACTTTAATGAGATTCATAAACTCTCGGGTGAAGACATCGAGGTTCATTCTGGAAACCACCCCACCGTAGTAGCCGGCTTCGACCAGAGAAAGGGTGTATAAACACTTTCCTTTAAAAGAGTTCATCGGTGCCACTTGGCCACGATCTAGAGTGTTTGTTTTTATAAGACAATTTAGCAAATCTCGGGCGGAGATTCTTAGATCATTTCGCAGGGGTTCATTTTCCGGAAAGAAGCTTGTTAAAAGAAAAAGTGCATTGGACAGTTTTTCTGTCTTTTTGTAGATAAAAAGAAAAAAGCTACTTTCCGAGAAAGGTTTGTACTTTTCTTCACTCTTATATGGCTCTATTGGGCTATTATCTATTTTCTCCATAGAGCTGTGGCGGTTTTGGTTGCTTTCTTTAGCCATATTTTTTGTCTTTTTAATAAATGTCTTTTATATATTTATGTCTTTTAGATAATGTCCATTATATAACAGACATTTTATTTTGTCCAGAGTTTTGTCTGTTTAATTTTAACAGACATTTTATAGAAACAAAGACCCACTGGACAAGCCATCTTAAAAGTTTTGTTATTTAAAATGCGTTTTTTGTGTTTTTTGGGAAATTTTTGTAAAGATTTTCTAAAAAAAGAGGTTGTCAAAAATGGTCTGTGGATAACAACAAAAGTAATCGGAATCTGCTATGTTTTTGTTATACTTGATTCAAACAAAATCAAAATGGCAAAAAGAAAAAGAAAGAAAAAAGAAGAAAAAGATTCTGAGACAAAAGGAGACACCAGCCCTTCGATCCTTTTTTGGAAAAATCTAAAAGACGAAACCGCTCAAAGTATCTGGGCAATATTTTTCTTTGTTATCGCAATCTTCCTGATCCTTTCGGCAATCGGTCTGGCGGGAATGGTTGGAGAAAAGGTTTACGGCGGTCTGTCATTTTTGATGGGGGTTGGCTATTTCCTGACACCGGTACTTTTTATCATTCTGTCGATAGCGTTTTTTAGCTCACTCCGAAAAGATCTGATGTGGGCGCACGCCATTGGCGGAGTTGTCTTTTTTGTATCGGGGTTGGGTTTGGTTGAGCTTCTGTTTAGAGAGAGAGGCGGGCTTATAGGCGGAGGCATCGCCAACCCTTTGATATCCCTCTTTGATGTCTATGCCAGCGGTGTCTTTTTGATAGCATCTTTGATTGTTTCGATCATAGTGATTTTTGACATTCCGGCACGGGTAAACTTTTTCTCTTTGCTTGGGAGACTATTTAAAAAGAAAGAAAATGAAGAAGAAGGCGCAGAAGATGAGATTAGCGACCAAAAAATCTTAAGTGGCGGAGAACCGATTCCAACGGAAGATCTGAAAGCAAGCGAAGCAAGCGCGCCACCGCCTCCGGTTGCCGAAAAACCGGAAGAAAAACCGAAAGACGAGCTACCGATGGCAACACTACAGACAACCGATCTGGAGCCGTATGAACCTCCCCCACTTTCTCTGCTTAACAAAGACCAAGGCAAACCGGGAGTTGGAGACATAAAAGCAAACGCAAACATTATTAAAAGAACCCTGCAGAACTTCGGTGTGGTTGTCGAGATGGACGAAGTTTCAATCGGGCCGACAGTGACCCGCTACGCACTGAAGCCTGCGGAAGGTGTTAAACTTTCAAGAATTGTCGGCCTGCAAAACGACCTGTCTTTGGCGCTGGCTGCCCACCCGATCCGTATCGAAGCACCGATTCCCGGAAAATCTTTGGTTGGAATCGAGATACCCAACAGCCAAAAAACACTTGTCGGCCTCGGTACCCTGCTCTCTTCAAATGATTTTCAGAAATCTCCCAAACCGCTTCTCATAGGAATCGGCAAAGACATCACCGGCAATCATCACTACGGGAGTGTTTCAAAGATGCCCCACATTTTGATTGCCGGTGCCACGGGCTCCGGTAAATCGGTAACGATTCACTCTTTGGTAACATCCCTGCTCTATCGAAACTCTCCGGAGACACTGAAATTTATAATGGTTGACCCCAAAAGAGTCGAGCTGACTTTATACAACTCAATCCCCCATCTTTTAACTCCGGTTATCACAAATGCCAAAAATGCGATTCTTGCTTTGAAATGGGCGATAAAAGAGATGGATAGGCGCTACGACATTCTTGAGGCAGAGCAGGTCAGGGACATCGATTCGTATCACAAAAACATTGTCCACCCTGAAATAAAGAAACGGCTAAAGAAAAAGGGGAAGAAAAAAGATAAAGATTCGGAAAACCAACAAGAAGAACCGCTTGAATCAATGCCCTATATAGTGATCGTGATTGATGAACTGGCGGATATTATGCAGACCTACCCGCGCGAAATGGAGGCGGCGGTTGTGCGCTTGGCACAGATGTCTCGAGCTGTCGGAATCCATCTTGTTCTTTCAACACAAAGGCCGTCTGTTAATGTTATTACCGGACTCATTAAAGCCAATATCCCCGCCAGAATTGCCTTGCAGGTCGCCTCTCAGGTTGACTCGAGAACAATCCTTGATACCGGAGGAGCCGAAAAGCTTTTGGGTGCCGGTGATATGCTTTATCTTTCAGGTGAGATGGGCAAGCCGAGGCGTCTGCAATCGGCATTTATATCGGAAGACGAGGTTAAGGAGGTGGTTAAGCATTTCCACAAGCACTACGATAATTTTGAACCCAGCGAAATCGACTTCAGCAAAGAAAAGTCCGACAGCACTTCCGTGCAAGCAATCCTCGGAACTGACGAGGACGAGGATGAAGATGAGCTGTTTGAGGAAGCCCGCAATGTGGTGGTTTCATCAGGGATTGGCTCGACATCGCTGATTCAAAGAAAACTGCGAGTTGGCTACGCTCGAGCGGGTCGCCTAATGGACATTCTTGAAAAACACGGAGTTGTCGGACCGCCAAACGGATCGAAGCCAAGAGAGGTTTTGGTTGGAAATGAAACCGGTTTTGGCGACTCAGAGACAAAAAATTCAACGGATGACCTAGAGAATGGCGATGATAATGAGCCGGAAGTTAATCACAGTTAGCCCTATTCCAGCCGGTGGTATTACTGTTATAATAAAGGACAATGAAGTTAACGGGTATAAAGGTCAAACATTTGGTACTCAGCTTGATTGTAGTTTCTTTTTTGGTTGCTTACGGTCTGTGGCAGTCTCGAGAAATACTTCGAGGCCCTGTTGTTTTGGTGGACATCCCCGGAGAAGGTAGGGTTCTTGATGATTCTTACACCGAAATAAAAGGTCAAGTGGCCAATGTCGCCTTTATTGAATTAAACGGAAGAAAAATATACACGGAAACAGACGGAACTTTTAAAGAATCCGTTTTGTTGCCGGAGGGCTACAGTGTTGTTCAGATTCAAGCAAAAGACAGGTTTGGAGAAACCGTTACAAAAAATCTTGAGCTTGTGGTCAACAGCCCTGACACCTCTACAGAGGTGGCTCATAAAAACTCTGAGACAAGCAAACAAAACTAATTTAAATTATTTATTTATACCGAAATCTATGCCGAAAAAAGACAAAAAACCAGCCAAAACTGTAAACACAAAAGAAAAAGACACCAAGAAAACCGCAGAGGAAAGGAGTGTTGCTATAGAGGAAGCTATGAAGTCGATCAAAACCAAGTTTGGCGAAGAGTCTATTACCAAACTCGGAGAAACGCCTAAAGTTAACATTGGGGCCATTTCCACAGGGTCAATAGGTCTTGATCACGCCCTTGGCATTGGTGGTATCCCCCGCGGAAGGGTTGTTGAGATTTTTGGTCCTGAGTCTTCAGGCAAAACAACACTTGC
>CAZROQ010000026.1:0-6546 GCA_964601755.1 uncultured Candidatus Saccharibacteria bacterium | reverse complement strand
CCCGCCCGATAGGAGATTTTGTTGATGACCTTTCTACTTGGTATCTGCGCCGGTCAAGAGAAAGGTTCAAAGCCGGAGATGAAACCGTTGTTTGTGTTACCAGATTTGTTTTAACAGAGCTTTCAAAGTTGATTGCTCCGTTTATGCCTTTTATGGCCGAAGATGTCTATCAGAATGTTTGCGCAGAAAAAGAGAGTGTTCATCTGGAAAATTGGCCGGAGGCGGGCAAAATTGACAGTGATGTGCTTGCCAAAATGGAAAAGGTTCGAGAAATTGTTTCGTTAGCTCTTGAGGCCAGATCAAAAGAGGGTATCAAGGTCAGGCAACCTTTGTCTGAATTACGAATCAAAGATTATGAATCGCAGATATCAGAAGATGCCGAACTTGAGCAAATCATCAAAGACGAAGTAAATGTAAAAACCGTAACCGGCGACACTTCCGGCGAAGACCGTGTCAAGCTGGTTACTGACCTTACAGATGAACTTAAAAAAGAAGGAGCTGTTCGTGAGTTGATACGCTCAATACAGGACGCAAGAAAAAAAACCGGCTTCGAGCCCGGCGATCAAATTGGTTTGGTTGTTGATACCAGCGAAGCTGGTGAAAAGGTCATAAATGATTTTCTCGATGAAATAAAAAGCACCGCCAGCATTTCAGATATTTCTTTTGAGAATATCCCAGAGGCAACAGAGGTCACCGAACACGAATACACCTTCAAAATAGAAATTAAAAAGTAGTATATACTACAGTATATACTACACCCAGCGACCCAGCGACCTAACTTCCTAGCAACCTAAACTATGCCATTTCACCACACATACTCGACGGAGGGGATTGTGGTTCAATCGTTACCTTCTGATGAGGCCAGTAAGTATATTTATGTTCTCACTCCCGATCATGGGCTTATTGGCGCTCGGGCTCAAGGTGTGCGAGAGCTCAAGAGCAAGCTCCGCCCTCACCTAGAGGATTTTTGTTACAGCCACCTTTCTTTAATTCGAGGCAAACAGGGGTGGAGAATTACAAACGCCCAACGACTTGGAAAAAACGGTTTAGGGGCTTCTGCCCACACAATGTTGAATAGGGTTTATTCTTTATTAAAAGTTTTGTGTGCCGGAGAAGAGCCTAATCAGCAACTTTTTGAGATAGTCAGAAATGCCCACGAATACATAAGTACAAGTAAACCGTCTGAATCTAAACTGAAATCGCTAGAGAATTTGACTGTTTTAAGAATACTTTCGGTTTTGGGGTATGTTGGTGAAGATGCCGGTCTGAGACCCCTGCTTGATTCAAGTGAAATTACTAAAGAATACTTACAAAAAGCACAAGAAAAAAATACTAAGTTGATAAAGACAATAAACAACTCCTTGAAAGAGACACAGATATAAAAGACATATCAAGATTTGTTTAAAAGTTACATATTCTAGATATATCTATATATAGATATAAAACTAACTATATATAGATAGTTTTAGTTAAGCCCTTCGTTATCTTTTTGTTTGGACTTAGATAAAAATAGGTACAGAAATAGTTATACAATACTGAAATGAGTATTATGATAAAATAATCAAATGGCTTTTGATAAAAACAAAGAAAGAATTGACAACTTAAAACAAAGCCTTTATTCAAGGAAAAGCGCGCCTGTAAGTGGTGTTAGGAGAACTCAAATTACTCGGGGTAATCAAGATGTCGGGGAAGACTGGGAGCGTGAACAACCAAGGCGTCAAAGCGTAATTGGAAATACAAAAGTGCCGGGAAAAAAGAAAAAGAAAAGCAAAATGAGACTGTTTTTTATAATCGCCCTGATTTTCTTTTTGGGAGCGTCCGCTTTTGCTTTCTTTAGATTTTTTGGAGGATTCGGAAATGTCTCGGCCCAAAATATAAGCATCAGAATAGATTCTCCCGTTTCCATAAACGGGGGAGATAATTTAGATTTAGAAGTCTTCGTTACTAACAAAAATGATGTTGCCGTAGAAAGCTCAACCCTAACAATTGAATACCCAAGCGGAACAAGGGTTGTCGATGATATTCAATCTGAGCTTACAAGGCAAAGAGAAACTATGGGTACTTTGAAATCCGGCGAGACAATCGACAGCTCTTTCTCTTCAATTTTATTTGGCAAAAAAGATGAGCAGAAGGAAATAAATGTAATTCTGGAATTTAGAGTGGATGGATCAAACGCCACTTTCACAAAAGAAGAAAAAGTTTTTGTGACCATAAGCTCCTCTCCGATAAATGTGACCGTCGATGGCCCGAGTGATGTCAACTCCGGACAAACAGTAGAGTACATAGTTAATTTGACCTCTAACAGCACCAGTAAAATCAACGATCTTATGTTTTCTGTTGATTATCCTTTTGGTTTTAGCTTCAAGGAAGGAAATCCGAACCCTGACTTTAATGAAAATGTTTGGAGAATTGGAACCTTGGAACCGGGTGAAGAAACCCAGATTGTGTTTAGAGGCGTTATGGAAGGTCAAGAAAACGAGGAGAGAACATTCAAGATGCACACGGGGGCTGCGAGTGTTGAGGATCCTTCAAAAATCGCCGCCACCTTTGTTTCTTATGACCAAGGGGTTGTTTTGCATAAACCGTTTATTGGATTATCGCTCGGTCTTAATGGAAGCGCCGGAGGTGATTATTTGATGAATATTGGAAACAGTATTCAGGCAGACATTAATTGGGTTAACAATTTAAATACGGCTGTTTCAGAAGCAACCATCGAGGTCAGCCTATTGGGAGAATCAATAGATGAAACGAGTGTTTCCGTCGGTTCGGGTGGTTTCTATCGATCGATTGACGACACGATTGTTTGGGATTCTCGGACACTAAAAGATTTGGAAACTGTTAAATCCGGAGATAGTGGTAGTGCCAGCTTCTCTTTTTCAACGAAACAACTTTCCCCGATACTTGTTAATGATTTAGAGAATCCGCAGATAGACATAAGGGTCAGCATGAAAGGTAATAGGTTTAATGATTCAGGGCAGGTTACCGAAAGAATAAATGTTGAAGAAAACAGATCTGTGAAGATATCTTCTGATTTAAGACTATCTCCGCGAGTTGTTTATACTGTTGGCCCTTTTGAAAATTCAGGACCAATCCCACCGGAAGCCGAGGACTCAACCACATACACTGTTATTTGGTCGGTTACAAATACATTTAATGAGGTTAACGATGTTGTTTTGACGGCATCTTTACCATCTTATGTTAAATGGCTTGGGAAGATTGACCCCTCGAATGAAGACATAACCTATGACGAGAACACCAGAAAGCTGACTTGGAACATAGGGCGCGCAAGACCAAGCACCGGCTATGACAGGTCCCCGGAAGAAGTCGCTTTTCAAATCGAATTTAACCCAAGCGTTGGACAGATAGGCAGTTCTCCTGTACTTTTGACCAACATTGAGCTTATGGGTACAGATGCCTTTACAAACGAGACCTTGATGGATACAAGAAATGCCTTAGATATTAGGATCACCACTGATCCAGGAGTTGGAACAGGTGATTACAGAGTTAAGTAAGATATGCCGGAAAAAGAAAACCTAATGGAAAAAATTATCTCTCTTTGCAAGCGTCGTGGGTTTGTATTTCCCGGTTCTGAGATATATGGAGGTCTTGCAGGCACTTGGGATTATGGCCCATACGGCGTTCTTCTTAAAGAAAACATAAAAAGACTCTGGTGGAAAAGGTTTGTTGAAATAAGAAGTGATATGTACGCCATTGACGCGTCTATTTTAATGAACCAAAAGGTTTGGCAAGCTAGCGGACATACCGAGGGCTTCACCGATCCACTTGTCGAGTGTAAAAAATGTCAGCATCGTTTTAGGGCGGATCATCTGGAAGACGCGAAGAAGTGTCCCGATTGTGGGGGAGATCTTGGTGAAGAGAGGCAGTTTAATATGATGTTTGAAACACGAGTCGGCGCGTCCGGAGATGATTCATCTATTTCTTATCTGAGACCCGAAACCGCTCAAGGTATGTTTGTTAATTTTAAAAATGTGGTCGATTCTATTTACCCCGATCTTCCTTTTGGTCTTGCTCAAATTGGCAAAGCATTCCGAAATGAAATAGCTCCCAGAGATTTTATTTTTCGGTCTCGCGAATTTGAACAGATGGAGGTGGAATATTTTGTTAAAGAGGGGGAGTGGCAGAAGTATTTTGATGAATGGCAAAAAGTTATGTGGTCTTGGATTGACGACCTTGGTCTTTCCCGAGAAAAAGTACACGAGCTTGAAGTTCCGGAGGAAGACAGAGCTCATTATTCCAAAAGAACCATAGACTTTGAGTTTGACTATCCGTTTGGCAGAAAAGAATTATACGGATTGGCTTACAGGACAGACTATGATCTTTCCAAGCACAAAGAAAAAAGCCAAGTTAATCTTGATTATATGGATAAGCAAACACAGGAGAAAATAATCCCCCATGTCATTGAGCCATCTCTTGGTGTAGATCGGACAGTTTTGGCTGTTTTGTGTGATGCTTACAAAGAAGAAGAAATTGATGGTGAGACTAGGGTCTTTCTGTCTCTTAAACCAGAAGTTGCTCCCGTTAAGGTGGCGGTCTTTCCTCTTCTTAGAAACAAACCGGAATTGGTTAAAAAAGCTCAAGAAGTTTATTTGGAAATTAAAAAGGAGATTCCTCAGGTTATTTTTGACGACAATGGAAATATCGGAAAAAGATACAGAAGACAAGACGAGATCGGTACTCCGGTGTGTGTAACTATCGACTTTGATAGTCTGGAAGATAACTCTGCAACTTTTAGGGATAGAGATAGTGGAAAACAAGAGAGGGTGGAGCTAAATAATATTCTGGAAGCCTTGAAAAAACATATCCACAATCAGGGTTGACTTGAAAATACTTTGGAGTTTAAATGAAATAAGGAAACGATCTTATCACATCATTCTAAAGGGAGGTGTTTTGTGGCATTGAATCGTGATACATCCGGCAAGCCAAAACCGACTGGACAAGGAGACGACAAAGACGGTGTCAAATATCCGCTTTCTCGTCGAGTCGATCATGTTGTGGCAAGCCATATGCCACCACAATCGGCATTTCCGATGGGGCTCACCCCTTCGGGGCCTGATTTCAACGGCGCCTCCGACTAGCTTGATCATCTTTCTCCCCTCCGCTCCGCCTGCACTCTTAAGTGCCGGCGGGGTTTTTCTATATTCAAAAGGGCTTCCTTTTTGTGTTATACTGCCTCAACATTTTTGATTTTAATCCTTGCTTAAATGAAACATTATACAGACACACTTAAAAATGGAGTCCGACTCATTACAATACCAATGAAAGACAACCCGGCAGTAACGGTGATGGTTTTTGCCGGTGCCGGTTCTAATAATGAAAAAAAAGAAGAACGCGGTTTAGCCCATTTTCTTGAGCATATGTGTATGAAGGGGGGAGAGAAATACCCCACCCATTTGGATGTTTCCACGACCTTGGATTCTCTGGGGGCTGAATCAAACGCTTTTACGGGTTCTGAATACACAGCTTATTACGCAAAAGGGAATCCGAAACATTTAGAAAAAATGCTTGCCGTTGTTTCTGATGTTTATATAAATCCAAGAATTGAGGAAAGCGAATTAGAGAAAGAAAAAGGTGTTATTGTCGAGGAAATAAACTTAAGCCACGACTTACCAATGGAAAGGGTAATTAGACTTTTTAAAGAAGTCCTTTATGGAGATCAACCTGCCGGATGGTCAACGCTTGGTACAAAAAAAACAGTAACCGGCTTTAAAAGAGATGATTTTGTTAAATTCAAAGACAAAAATTATGGCGCAGAGAATACTTTTGTGATTATCTCCGGAGATGTAAACAAAAAAGAAGTCAAAAAACAAGTTTCTAAAATTTTTGAGGGAGTTCCTCAGGTTAAGCCAACCAAAAGAAAAAAACCAAAAGAAAATCAAAAAATACCTCAACTCAAAACAGAGAATCGACAAACCGACCAGACCCATATGGTTTTGGGTGTTCGGGCATTTCAAGTTTCCGACAAAAGAGCTCCTGCTCTGGAGGTACTGTCTGCTGTTTTAGGTAAAGGGATGTCGAGCCGTTTGTTTGTGAAGTTAAGAGAGGAAATGGGTGTTTGTTATTATGTGAGCGCAATAACAGATTTGCATGACAACTACGGAGTACTGGCAGTAAGAGCGGGAGTTGATACAAACAGGCTCACCGAAGTTACAAAAGAGATTATCGCAGAACTTGAAAAATTAAAGAACGAAAGAGTTGAGCCTAAAGAACTAAAGAAAGCAAAAGAATGGCTGATTGGTCGAAATTATTTAGACCTTGAAGCTTCTGATGAGGTTGCTGTTTATTATGCATCTCAGCAAATTCTTGCAGGTGAAATGAAAGATCCAAAGAAATGGGCTGGTGAGATAAGAAAAGTAACTGCCGAAGATGTTCAGAAAGTCGCCAAGACTATTCTTAAAAATGACAAGCTCAATATGGCCGTTGTTGGTAATGTCAAAGACGAAAAAGCACTCAAAAAAGCTCTCAAGTTTTCTTAGAGAATAATTTTCAATTTACAATTTTCAATTTTCATTCAAGAACCAATGAAAC
>CAZROQ010000025.1:0-6696 GCA_964601755.1 uncultured Candidatus Saccharibacteria bacterium | reverse complement strand
AAAGACCTAGAACCGACAGATATTCGCGACATCAACGCCATGGTTGCTCTTTACCGACCCGGTCCGATGAAAAACATTCCGGAATATATCGCTCGAAAAAAAGGACTTCGACCGGTCACTTATATGCACCCGAAAATGAAAAAGTTCCTCCAAGATTCTTATGGAATCTTAGTTTACCAAGAAGACATTATGATGACCGCGCTCGAGCTTTCAGACTACACATGGAAAACTGTCGATAAACTCAGAAAAGCCATAGGTAAAAAAATACCGGAAGAAATGGCAAAACAGCATGAAATATTTGTTAACGGCTGTATAGAAAAGTCAGGCATAACCAAAGAAGAAGCCGAGAAAATATGGGAATTGTTCGAACCTTTTCAGGGTTATGGTTTCAACAAGGCTCATGCGGCAAGCTATGGAAAAGTTGCCTACCAAACCGCCTATATGAAAGCCAACTACCCCGTAATCTATATGGCCTCCGTTCTAACAGCAGAATCCGGCGATACTGAAAAAATCGCTGAAATTATAAATGAGTGCCAAAGAATGGGTATCGGTGTTTTGCCTCCAGACATAAATGAAAGTTTTGGAGATTTTACAGTTGTTGAAAAAGAAAGTGGGGACGGAGATCGAGAAGAAGATGTTATTCGTTTTGGTTTGTACACAATTAAAAATGTAGGTGAGGGAATATCAGACGCCATTATTGAAGAACGAGAAAAAAACGGCAAGTACAAATCACTTATTGATTTTCTAGACAGGGTTCACAATAAAAATTTAAACCGCAAAACCCTTGAATCATTGATAAAATGCGGAGCAATGGATGCTTTTGGAGAAAGAGGAAACTTAATGGAAAACATCGAAAGACTTCTTGAATACAACAAAGAAAACTCGGGCGAAAAGAATCAAGATTCCCTCTTTGGTCTTATGGGAGATTCATCAAGCGTACCGACCTTAAACCTAAACCCAAGCGAACCCGCCCCTGATATGGATAAACTGTCTTGGGAAAAAGAGCTCTTGGGTCTTTTTGTCTCCGGTCACCCTCTGGACCATTACAAAGACAGGTTTAAAGGCAAAGAAAATAATATCCAAAAAATTAAAGATAGCGGTCGTGAAGGAACACAGGTTGTGATTGGAGGTATGGTAGAAAGTGTAAAAGAAATCTTTACAAAAAAAGGTGACAAGATGCTTTTTGTAAAAATGGTTGATTTTGCAGACTCCATAGAGGTCGTGGTTTTCCCCGGCGTTTATGAAGAATATAAAGATGTGCTTGTTCCGGAAAAATGCCTTGCCATAAAAGGCAAGTTTACAAAAAGAAACGAAACTCCGAGCATAATCACGGACAAAGTAAGAGCTCTCTAAAAAACAAATCCGACCATTAAAAACTTTGCAGTAAAAACGGTTGACGGCTATACTGGTAACCATGTCTAAAAAAGAAGATAATCTTGAAAACCTAAGACACTCGCTGGCACATTTGCTAGCCGCTTCTGTTTTAAAGCATTTTCCCGAAGCAATGCCGACAATCGGACCGGTGATTGATAGTGGTTTTTATTACGATTTTGATTTCTCGAAAGGAGAAACACCAACAGAAAAAGATCTGGAAAAAATAGAGAGGTCAATGCGAGAACTTCTCCCCTCTTGGTCCGATTTTGAAGAAAAAGAAGTAAGCGCTGAAGAAGCAAAAGAGTATTTTAAGAACAACCCCTACAAAATAGAGCTCATAGAAGAACTAGAAAAAGAAGGGCAAAAAATAACCTTCTACACTTCAGGGGAATTTACCGATCTTTGTCGAGGTGGTCACTTGGAAAAACCAAACAAAGAAGTTGACCCAAAAGCTTTCAAGCTAACCTCCATCGCCGGTGCTTACTGGAGAGGAGATGAAAACAAGACAATGCTCACAAGGGTATACGGAACCGCCTTCCAAACAAAAGAGGAGCTTGACGCGCATACAAAACAAAAAGAACAAGCTCAAGAAAGAGATCACAGAAAGCTGGGTCAAGAGTTGGAGCTTTTTACTATTTCTCCTCTTGTTGGGTCGGGTCTGCCTTTGTTTACACCAAAAGGCACGGCTATGAGAGATGCTATTGTCTCTAAAATACAAAAAATTCAAAAGAAGTATGGTTACAAGGGCGTTGCCATACCGCACATAACAAAACCCGATCTTTATAAAGTATCAGGACACTGGGATAAGTTTGGAGAGGAGTTGTTCAAAGTAAAAGGCAAAGATTCAGATTTTGTTATCAAGCCGATGAACTGTCCGCATCACACGCAAATTTATTCCGCTTTTCCAAAAAGTTACAAAGATCTCCCCGTAAGGTACACGGAAACGACTATGGTCTACAGAGACGAGCAATCCGGTGAACTGCTGGGGTTGTCCAGGGTCAGAAGCATAACCCAAGACGACGGCCATGTTTTTTGTACTCCGGATCAAATCGAAGAAGAGATTGAAATAATCGCGAAAGTTATAAAAGAATTTTATGAATCACTTTCAATGTGGAACGATGGTGATTTCTGGGTCTCCTTGTCTGTCAGAGACTTGGAAAACAAAGATGGATACTTGGGAGATGACAAATTGTGGGACGAAGCAGAAAATACACTGGAAGAAATTGCCAAGAAACTAAAACTGCCATACAAAAGAACTGAGGGCGAAGCCGCTTTTTACGGACCCAAACTGGACTTTATGTTTAAAGACGCCATCGGACGGGAGTGGCAGTTGGCCACCGCCCAGCTGGACTTTGTGATGCCGGAAAGATTTAAACTGAATTATACAGATAAAGATGGTACGAAAAAAACACCCGTGATGATACACCGAGCCATAGCCGGATCTCTAGAAAGGTTTATGTCCATTATCATCGAACACTTTGCCGGCGCCTTCCCAACTTGGCTGTCCCCGATACAAATTGCAATTTTGCCCATTGGTGAAAAGCATAAAGATTATGCCAAAAAAGTTTCCGAAGAATTGGAAGAAAGAGGTCTTAGGGTAGAAATAAATTCCAGCGATGATTCTTTAGGTAAAAAAATAAGCGCTGTCAGAAATCAAAAAATTCCGTACTGGGCGGTTATTGGAGATGAGGAAGTTAGTATCCAAAAAATCACCCTTGAAAGCAGGGACGAAGGCAAAATTGGGCAAGTATCAATAGAAGAAACTATCTCAAAGATACTAGAGTAGTCAGAGTTAAACCCGCACCAGTCCCTTTCCTGACTGCAGGCAGGCTTGTCTCTCGCGCAGGTCGGCAACAAAAAAACGGCCTACAAGGAAGCCGTTGTGTACAAAAACCTATGGGGCGAGGTACTGGGTTAAGCTAAATTACTGGTGTGTGCCAAGGAGAAACACATCAACCTTTACTTAGACAACCTTTCCACTGCAAGCCCCATAGGCTGATCGCTCTTAAATCAATCTAGTTTTAAGATAAATAATCAACAGCTAGATGTCAAGAGTTGCCTCTTTGGCGTTCGATTGGATAAATGATTTTCTGGCAGGAACATCGCGACCCATCAAAACATCAAAAATCTTGTCCGCCTCTCTGGCATCCTCGATGGTTACCTGTTTCAAAACCCTCGTGCTGGGATCCATTGTGGTTTCCCAAAGCTCTTCGGCGTTCATCTCACCCAAACCTTTGTACCTCTGAATAGAAAACTTTTTAGACTTTACTTTTTCGTTTGGCTCATCGGCCTGCACAGTCAAATCCTTGTTTTCTTCATCGGTTGTGTCTTCTCCGGAATCATACTCAGCATCTTTACCGACAAGCTTATTTTTTTCTGCTTCGGTATATACATAATCGATTTTTTTACCCTGCTTAATTTTATACAGAGGTGGTAAAGCGATATAAATATAACCACCCTCAATCAACTCATTGAAGTATCGGTAAAATAAGGTCAACAGCAAAGTTCTTATGTGTGCGCCGTCAACATCAGCATCAGTGGCGATAATCACCTTGTGATAACGAAGCTTTGAAATATCAAATGTATCCCCTATCGCCGTTCCCAAGGCGATAACAAGGTTCTTAACCTGCTCGGAGGACAAAGCCTTGTCTAAACGGGCTCTCTCGATATTTAAAATTTTTCCCCTCAAAGGCAAGATGGCCTGCGTTTTTCTGTCACGACCAGTTTTGGCGGTACCGCCGGCTGAATCTCCCTCAACAATGAAAATCTCCGAGTCTTCCGCTTTACGGCTCGAACAATCGGCAAGCTTGCCGGGCAAAGTTGTGCCTTCAAGAACACCTTTGCGCAAAACACTGTCTTTTGCAGCCTTTGCCGCTTTTCTGGCACGCAAAGCAAGGACGACCTTGCTGATTATGGCTCTAGCGTCTTCCGGATGCTCTTCCAAAAAAGCGGAAAAACCTTCGTTCATAACGGCCTCAACAGCTCCTCTGGCTTCCACGCTTCCCAACTTGCCCTTGGTTTGACCTTCAAACTGAACCTCTCTCAACTTAACCGAAATAACAGCAGTAAGACCCTCCAAAACATCATCGCCGGTAAAAGTTCCGTCGGCATCTTTAACAATACCGCTATCACCTGCGTATTTATTTAAGGTCCTTGTTAAAGCTGTTTTAAAACCGGTTATATGAGTTCCCCCCTCCGCATTGTAGATATTGTTTGCAAAAGGCATTATACGCGGAGATATGTCATCTACATACTGTAGGGCAATCTCAACTGATTCATATTCGTTTGTATCTTTTTCAATATAAAAAATATTTTTATGAACTTCTTTTTGATTATGGTTATAAAACTGAACCATCGACTTTAAACCACCATCAAAATAGAAAGACATACTGGGTGCCTCGATTCCGTCTTCTTCAAAAAATAGCTGATCTTCTTTGGGGAAACTTTCTTCTTTTACTTCTCTGGCATCAATGATGGAAACTTTCATACCCTTGACTAAATACGCCTGCTGACGCAGGTGATCAACAATTTTCTTCCAGTCAAAGTCTATTGTTTCAAAGATTTCTGAATCCGGTTTAAAGATTATAATTGTTCCCGTATCTTTTGAATTTCCTTCTTTTTTAAGCTTTGCTTTTCTTTTTCCTCTGTTATATTCCTGCCTCCAAACAGCACCGTCACGATGAATTATGGCACTGGCATATTCCGAAAGAGCGTTTACCACAGAAACGCCAACACCGTGAAGCCCTCCTGAAACTTTATATCCCTCACCACCGAACTTACCCCCAGCGTGTAAAGTCGTCATAATAGTTTCAAGTGCGGAAACCTTCGTCTGTTTGTGTGTATCAACCGGAATACCTCGTCCATTATCTGAAACCCTGACCCTGTTATCCGGCATCAAAATAACTTCGACCCTGTCAGCAAAGTCACCCATAGCCTCATCTCGAGAGTTGTCAAAAACCTCCCATACCAGATGATGGAGGCCTTCCGGACCCGTTGTACCAATGTACATTCCCGGTCTTTTTCTAACCGGATCAAGGCCTTCAAGAACCTGAATATCAGAGGCGCTATATCCACCCTTTTCACCTGCCTTGGTGGATGTTTTTTTAGCAGTCTTTGTGGATGTTTTTTTCTTTTGTTGAGCCATATAAACAAAAATGAGCTTGTAGCCCAAGTAAGATTATTTTATCAAAATAAGCGCCAAAAGACAACAGATTTGGGGATTAAGCTCGACCATTTCAGGGTCCCAAAAAAGGCCCCTAAACACTAAAGACTGCAGTCTTTACTGCTTAAATCGCTAAAAAATTAGAGAAGAAAGAGAGAAAATACCTGACACCCTTTTTTCAAGAATTAGCTTATGTAAAATTTCCTGCGCCAAGAGCCTGCCGACAGGCGCAGGTCGTTCTGCAACATCCGTAGTAAAAAAAGAAAAAGCAGATTCCGTCCGTGGAATCTGCTTGATTAATGTGCAATAAGGTCATAAACATCTTGTGCCGAAAACTCCGGTACGGGGAACCCTTGTCCTTCACACATCCGGACAAACAATGCCTTCTTCTGATCAAAGGCATCTCTCAGTTTTTTGAGTTCACCGTTTTTGAGTCGTAGCACACCTGAAATTTCCACCTCCCATCCCTTCTGGTTTTCAACGCTACAAAGCGATAAAGCAGAGAGAGCCACATCTTGCCACGCAGAGCCAAGCAAGGCATTACCGCGACAATGTCTTTGCAGTTCTTGAAGATCCATTTCCGTCTCCTATTCAGACAAAGAAACATGTTTTGTCACCTTCTGTGCCCACTCCTGAATACTTTCCCGGCTGTATCCTACACTACTTCTCCATGATATGTCAAGACTTTCCTGTTTTAAAAGCCGTTCCAGTACTTCAATAGTGGTAATGAGACCATTGTGCGCGTAATGACGATTTTCATCTAACCGAGCCATGTCTTCTTTGTCTATTTTCTCTATTCTCCCCGCTGTAAATGCATCAATTGAAGCTATGTATCGTTGAATACTTTCTTGAAGGTCAGAAAAACACTCTTGAATAAGCTCTTTTTTATCTTGCGGAACCGCATCAGGAAGATTGTGGACCTGTCCTTTCAAAGATTCATACGCACTCACAGCCTCAGATGTTTCATCTATTTGATCAACTTGACCCTCCGCCAAACTTTTCCATTTTTCACCCAAAAAATCCATATAGACATATTCTAAACCATCTTCTCTTTCTTTAAAACCCACTGAATTACGAATTAGGAATTAAGAATTAGGAATTAAGAATTAGGAATCAAGAATTACGAATCAAGAATTACGAATCAAGAATTAAGAATTAAG
>CAZROQ010000024.1:0-6740 GCA_964601755.1 uncultured Candidatus Saccharibacteria bacterium | reverse complement strand
ATACTCTTCAAGAACATAAACACCACCTTGGGCAGTGGCGGAACCTCTTCCTTGGCTTCCACCAATCGAAATCGGCTTTCCTGTAAATGACCCTGGTTCACTTTTTCCGTGGATCTTCTCATATTCATCTGTCATAACAGCCATGAGTTCGGGGGTTGTATATACATCAGGGGCCGGAATATCCTTGTCTTGACCGATTTCGTCTTGCATGGCATTTACCCAAAGCCGAGCAATCGAACATATTTCACTTTTTGAATAATCTTTAGGGTTAAACTGCACACCCCCTTTTGCTCCGCCTAGAGGAATATTTACCACCGCTGTTTTAAGAGCCATACTGGCAGCCAAAGACTTTACCTCATTAAGATCTGCTTTTTCGTGGAAACGAATACCTCCTTTATATGGACCGCGTGCATTTGAAAACTGCACTCTGTAAGCTGAAAAATCTTTTTTAGTACCATCGTCACGAGTAACCGATACAGTTTTTTCAATAATTTTATCGGGTTCAACAACTTTTTGTGTTTCAGCTTCTGAAAAACCCAGTTTATCTGAGGCCTGCTTGGCACGGTGAACAAATGATTCAAATGGATTGTGATTATCTTGCATATGTTTTTTTTAACCTTATATGAACATTCTATCATACTTTTAAATACACAACACCCCATGGCACAAATTAGGTTAAATTCGTTATAATTAAATAGATTAAAAGAAATCCATGATTGTTGATCCCGGCCTCTTAAATCACATACACAAACGGTTACATTCCGGCGAAGCCGAGGAAGCTATTATTGTCAGCCTAAAAAACAACGGCTGGGATCCAAAACAAATAGACGAAGCCTTTAAACAAATCAAACAATCTGAAAATCTGCACAAGGACCCCGATTATGTCTATAGAATGGAAACAGGAAGACCCATAAGAGACAGCTCTGTTGAAAGAATCAGTGCCACACAATTCATTGTTGGGTTTATGGCAATAATTGTTTTTACTTTGATTGTGTTTGCGGGAACCACCTACATTTCGTCTTTATTTCCAATGAGCAAAGAAGTTAGGACTTTTGACTTCACTTTTAAGCTCGCCGGTTTTCTTGTATTCTTCTTTGCACTATTTTCACTTTCCTATCGAAGATTACATGATCTGGGCAAAAACGGCGGTTGGGCGTGGATAATTCTTTTACCAATAATAAATCTGCTTCTTATTTTTTACCTTATTTTACCGGGGCAAAAAGGCGATAATAAATTTGGACCTGACCCTCGAAAACAACCTCTTATGCCGACGCTCCTTCATCTACAGCAGAATGTCGGGTGATTAACGGCGGTTAATTATATTCGGAAAAAACTTGCCATCATAAGACCAAATAGTTAAGACAAGGGAGATACTCAAGATTGAAATATCTCTAAAAATTAGACCGAATTGATCCAAGTTGAAAACCACTAACCCAAAAACCAGGATACTGGTTATTAAGCTTGGTAAAAATATGTGCCGACCCCAAAGAATCCACAAACCCAAGGCAAGGTCAATCAATCCAAATAAATATATAAGTGTTAGCTCATTGATCGATAAAATCGATATGAACTCCGGAATAAAATCAATCCAAAGTAATGGATTAGACAAAGAAGCGGAAGCAACATACAAGAGAGGAAATGCCACCCCCATTCTTAAAAGTAGAAAAAGTATATAAGCCCTCTTCATTAATTTACATCGACAACCGGATCAGATACGAGTTTTGCTTTGATTGTAAAAATGTCATCAATGACATTATCACCCAAGTTGTCGAAGAAAGAATCTGACCCATATCTGATGTCAAACAAACTCCTATCAACATCGACAAAAATATCCATCACAAGTGATCCATTTTCATCATAAAATTTTACAGGGACTTCAATTTCTTGAGTTGTGTCTTTGATTGTCAAATCGCCAACAAGGTTTGCCGAGAGCTCATCGGTCGTGGTAGAGCTTTTGATAATAAAGGTTGATTCGGGGTAACTTTCGACAGAAAAGAAATCATCCGACTTTAAATGCTCGATTAAACGGTCTCTACCGCCTCCACTTCCGGTGCTAGTAGCCTGAATGCTTCTCATATCAAAAACAATCTCTCCTGAAGAAATCATTCCGTCATCAACAAAAATTTCACCAACTTTAACAGAAACAGCACCAACATCTTCATAATCAAGGAACTTTTTACGACCTATCCACTCAACCTGACTTAAATTTGTATTTACCAAAAAAGAACCGGAACCGGAAACAGCTATTTTTTCGTTTGGGTCAAATGGCTCTGGTGTGCTCACTTGCGCTCTTTCATTCAAAAAGAAAGAAGCTCCGAGAAGAATTAAAACAAGTATTATCAAAATTCCAATTAATTGTCCAAATTTCATAGTTTTTTTATTTATCCAATACGGTAAACATTATACACCAAAAAGGTAGAAATAAAAAAGGGTCTCGTTTTTCAACAAGACCCATCGACTCACAAGATGCCCCTCTTCTAAAAGGCACGGACATTAAGACCAGACCCCCAGCTTGCTCTCGCTGACTCGATTCTTTTCTGGAGCATCTGCCTTTCATCCGGATCAGTTGTCTTGCTCAACTCGCGCATCAATTCTTGGATGTGCTCTCTTACAAAGTTTCCATTTTCAATAAGTGCGTCAGGCATGTTGTGCTACCTCCGTGTAAGTGGTTAATCAGGGTTAATCAAAAAGAACAGACACGAAATCATAACAAACATCTGCCAAAATGCATAGCCCCATTCCAAAATCTCTGAGTTAGAAAAACACTTTGCCAGTAAATCAGTTTTGTTTAATTTGAAGTTTTAACCGATTCTGCCCCTTTTGAAAATGAGCAGTTATTATCTCTCGCCTCTGAAAGCATGATGGCCTGAATAACAATTATCCCAGCCAGAATCACTATCAATACAGAGCTGAAAACAGATATTGGTTTATCAAAATGTCGTAACATATTGATAAGATTTTATCATTTTAGGAACAATAAAAAAAGGCGAGTGCACTATGGCAACTCGCCCTCTCTCTTCGGTTCTGCTCCAGTTTCTCTACCGCCGACCTACGAGGTACGGCGGTGAAGAATCTTTTTGGCTCGCCAGATGACAACCATCCCCACAATGACGACCATTGTGTAGGAAGCGTTGATGGCGAACCCCCCGTTGTAATGGGAGATGTCGATCAGATGTTGGGAAACCCATTCCATCATCACTCACCTCCCTTGCGGGGCTTCTCACCCGGGCGCCAGTTGTGACGATGTCCGCCGATGCTGACACCGCCGGGTTCGCGCGGAAGACCGTAGGCCTCCTTGCGAGGATCGCCGACTTCTTTTCCTGCCACCTTATCGGGGTAGAAAGAACTTAAGCCGGCGCCACCGTAGGCCTGAATCTCGCAGGCGGTGAGAGCGGCCAAAACCGCACCCAGCGCAACCCCGAAAACCCAGGCCACGACAACCTTCTTTAGACGATTCATAGTACACTCCGTTTTTTTGGGGTGTCTCCGCCACCTCCCTTAAAGGGAAGTTTTAAGAGGCGACTCCGTCGCCAATGGATCGTCTCCCTTGTACCCTCCTCCGGTGCAAGGTTTTCGAGAAAGAAAAAGAAACTGGAACATCAAAGAGCAGATTCAACATCTTATCATAATTATATTATTTGTCAATACCCCGAATAACCCCACCCATTTCTGCACTCTCTTGATAATTTCCCAACATAGCCTGTGGCACTGCGGATGCTACAACTTTTTTCCCTCGACTACGCTCGGGACAAGCAAACTCCAATGAATTTTCAATTTTCAATTTACAATTTTCAATGAATTTTCAAATTCCAATGTCTCAATTAAAAAATCACTATTTCGTTTTAGAAACTGTCGCTTCTTAATCGGAACTTTTTTCTGTGGTTTAGAACCTCCGAGGTTCTACAGGTTCTACAGAATGGTGGTGCAGGATGTATGTGAGGTTAGTCATACCCCCTTTTTTTATTTTTCGTCCCATTTCTTTCGGCGTATCGTAATCTTGTAAATTATTTATATGAGCAAATTTTCGCTTTTAACTACGATATATCGTAGTCATCGGTCACTACCCCGCTTCTTATTTTCTTGTTCCGAGATCGTTGTTTGATCTAACTACGATATATCGTAGTTTTACAGGGAATTTTTTATACTCAACTTTTTAGTTTAACTACGATATATCGTAGTTTTGTCGTTTACGCAAAGAGCAAGAAAAATACTGAGACAAATCTTTACCCTCGGAGATTTTACCCTCGGGGATACTGGGGCTTCAAAAAAATAAGCACCCTTTGATTCCTACCCTTGCTCGAAAAGTTAGTGCCGTTTACTCATCAGAAACGAGAACGCTCTCAATTACAACATCATCCAGTGGCTTGTCTTGAGGGTCTGTTTCAACGGAAGCAATTTCATCAACAACTTCCATACCTTCGGTAACTCTGCCAAAAATCGTGTAGCTATACGGCAACGGCGCATCTTTATGCACGATAAAAAACTGGCTACCATTTGTGTTTGGCCCCGAGTTGGCCATAGCCACCGTTCCACGCGCATATCCCTTTTTAGCTTCAGGATGTTCGGGTTTGAATTCGTCTTCAAATGTGTACCCCGGACCTCCCGTTCCTGTTCCCGTCGGGTCTCCGCCTTGGATCATAAATTCTTCTATCACCCGGTGGAAAATTACACCGTCATAGTAATCTTGACCCGCAAGTGTCAAAAAGTTCTCAACCGCTTTGGGAGCAAGCTCCGGATAAAACTCTAGCGCAATGTCTCCTTTGTTTGTTTTGAGTGTTGCTTTCATTGTGTTTTGATTAGTGTTAATAATTTCGTCATTAAAAGTTGAATCTGTACCTAAATCTTTCTCTATCTCCGCCTCATGGTTTGTATCTTCGTATATATCGACTTCGTTCGCTGTGTTAATGTCGACAAACACAAACAGACCTATAATAAAAAAACCGACCACCACAAGAGCAACTATTTTAATTTTTGGTTTTAACCCGTACATAGGATTTTAATTGTATCACAACACCTACGACACCAAAAAAGCCGGCCGATGTAACGGAACGGCTTTGGTTGGGACGATCACTAAACTAAGACCAAAAACAGACAATGCTTTGCCATCTCGTTCTATTGGTTTTCGCGCATCAGTTTTGCCAGTCGTGTTGGCATCATAAACAGTAGAAAAACAATCGCCAAAAGGGACAACCAGATTCCCACCAAAATATTGCCGACTCCGACCAACTTAAGCTCAAGCAATCTGGAAGGGTAATTTACAATCTCAACCAGTTTTTGGTTTAACTCAGACCCCGTTTCCGCCCCGTCTCGTTGGGCTTTTTCAAGTGTAAAGTACTCCCGCTGAAGTTCGTGGAATTTTGCTTCCTCGACAGGCACCTGATTATGCATTCCAATCCCCTGCCAGGCGAAAAAGACAGAGCCGATTACAAGCAAAGCGAGTAAAAACACCGGTAAAATCATTTGCTTCATATTTTTTAATTTAATTTTTAATAATTTATAATAAACATCTTACGACACATATGTGTTTTCTGTAACCTCTTTCTTGTCGTGATCAAAACAACCGCCGGCAAAATCATCTTCCATACGGCATTTATCAAATGTGTACTTGCCGTTGAAAAAATCCATAAGCTTTTCACCATCACGCATTCCATTAAACAAAGCAACACTGGCGCCCGGTGACGGGGTCATATTGAATATAATGTTTTCACCAACAATCTTCCCCTCCCCAAGCTTTAATTCGTGAGTTTTGTTATCGACCCGTTGCAGTCTCATACCTCCAAAACCCTTGGCCTTGTTTATGTCCTTAGCTCGAATAGTGGGAATTATTTTTTGAACATTTCTAACAAACAGTCGCTTTCCAATATACGGAATTTCATACAAGACATTTTTCACAAGAAAAAGCGCCCGAGTTTTGTCGCCCAAAATAAGCAAAAAACTTTTTAATGTAGAAAAGCTAAACAGTGAAGCAGACTTGAAGTAGTCGGGCAAAGTTTTAAATTTGCGCGCTTCCAGTACGGGAAACACACGAGCGGTCGGTCCCCACCGCGTTTTATCCGGAACATGAATATCCGGATCTCCATGTACAGCCGCAAAGGGCAGTTTTTTATCCTGCATCGTATACACTTTTCCATTCAGAAATTTTTCACTGAAATAAAAGTTTCCGGCAACAGGTATAAGAGAAAACTCTTTCCCGTATCCAAGCAGTTTGGCAAAGTACAAGCTATATGAATCCGTGTTGAAAACGACGGTTTTAGCCCAGAGTGAACCTTTTGAGGTATCCAAAATGTATTCATCACCTTCTTTTCTAATGTCATGAACTTTGGTATCGAGGTATGTGTCAATATCTCTGTTGTCGCTACCCTTTTTTTGTGCCTGACGAACAAAAGACTGAGACAGTTTTTCAAAATCAACAGCATGCCCCTCCGGTTGATACAAAGCTAAAATCGGCTCATTTTTATCTCTGTCTTTTGTTATGTTTGGTTCAATTTTTGAAATCTCATCACGCTCGATTCTTTCTAAGCCCGGATACAGATCTTTAAATTCATCGTAACGCTCTTCCAGCTTGGCTACCTCTTTTTTGCCAACCGCCAATACCATTTTAGGCACGGGAAAAATAATCTCTTCTGCTTCTTTGTTGTCGATAGATTCCGCATACCTCAAAGTCATAAGCGCCGCCGGCTTCACAAAAGATGCTTTTTCAAAAGAGTAGTTTGTCTCGATATCACCTATATGGAGCGTCT
>CAZROQ010000023.1:2917-6898 GCA_964601755.1 uncultured Candidatus Saccharibacteria bacterium | reverse complement strand
CAGAGTAGATGTTTCCAATGCCGGATATGACAGAGCTGTCCATCAGGACTGTTTTTATCGGAGCTTTTGGTCTAGACAAAATCCTTTCTTTAAATTTTTTGTAAGTGAAATTTTTTCCTAGCGGTTCCGGACCGAGGTTTTTCAGTTCTTCTGATGATTCCAGCTTGTCTGTGTTTAAAACAACAATCTTGGCAAATTTTCTAGCATCAGAAAGAACCAGTTTTTTGCCGTTGCTTAAACAAAAAACAAGATGAATGTGTCTGTTAAAAGTATCCCACAAATGTTTGGATTCTTTTTTACTCGGAACCCATTTTTCTTTCTGCCAATCTTCGGAAACTTTTTTATTTACTCTTTTTTGATAATCACCTAAAAGCAGATGTCCTGTCATTTTCATATGAATCAAAATGGTTTTACCGTTATCCAAGTGAATCAAAATATTTTTGTGCCTTCTTTCAACACTTTTTATTGTCCGTTTTTTAATCTGTTTTTTAAATTTAGAAAAGTACTCGGAGTTTTTAATCTGATTTTTATAATGTTTGTAGTCTGACCGGTAATCAGTCCAGACATCTTTTATTGAAAGACCAACAATATTATTTTGCAGACCTTGAACTGTTGTGTGGACCTCGGGTAATTCGGGCATATTTTTAGGGTGCTAGGTTTCTAGGTTGCTAGGGATGAAGGCGTGTTTATCGCAGGGCGTTCTGTTTTTAATTCAGAATTCTTAATTCCGGAAACCCTAACTTTGTTGAAGTTTCCTCAGCTCCTCTCTGGCAACTCGAACATCGTCCCATGGAACCTTTGAGCCACGAGGACCCATAATAAAAGGGTCGGTGCCTTTACCGGTTATCAGTACAGCCACCTTTTTTGAAGCGCTTAACTTAAAGGCTTTTTTAATGGCTTTATTTATGGCTTTTCTTCTGTCCATAATAATTTCCGTTTCTGTCGAAGCGATTCCTTTTTTAATCATTTCTACTATCTCTCGAGGGTCTTCATCGTAGGGGTCTTCGTTTGTAAGCACTATGCTGTCGCAGTATTTATCTGCTATTTCTCCCATTTCAGGTCTTTTCCATTTGTCCCTGCCACCACCGGCAGAACCCATAACACAGATGATGTGATCATTTGGGAATGTTTTTAATAAGGCATCTAAAGATCCGGTTGTGTGGGCATAGTCAACAACCAGTTTAAAAGGTTGACCATCTTCGACAAATTCCACTCTGCCGGGCACACCCTTGAATTTTTCAAGAGCTCTTTTGCAGGTTTCCAAATCTATTCCTTGAGATTCGGCATACTTTATTGATGCAAGGGCGTTGTAGATGTTAAACGCCCCCGGCATTGGTAATTTAAACTTTATGTTTTGATAAACAAAAAGACTTTCTTTGTCGTAAAGCTCATACTCCACTTCTTTCAGACCAAACAACACCACCTTATCAGCTCCCACTTTTACAAAAGCATCTTTTTGTTCGTCGTCTCCGTTTACAACTAAAACTGTTTTTCTTTTCAAACCTCTGTGAAGCTGTCTGGCTATATCCACTTTTGCTTCTAGATATTTTGCATATGAACCATGCGACTCAATATGTTCTTTCGATAAGTTTGTAAAAATGAGCGCATTTAGGTTTACAAATCTGTGTCTAAATTGCTTGGATCCTTCCGAGGTCATCTCAAGGGTAACAAAAGAACATCCGGCTTCCAAAGCTTTGCGGAAATGTTTTTGCAAAAACATCCTGCCCGGCATTGTCATTTTAAATTTATTGCTCCGAGAATCGTTCCCAATCTTGAAACGCAGAGTGCTCGCTATGGCTGTTTTCTTGCCGGACTCTTCCAAAATTGCGTTAACCATCTCAACGACAGTCGTTTTCCCTTTGGTGCCGGTTATTCCAACAATGTGCATTTTTCTTGAAGGAAACCTGTAAATTAGAGCTCCGATTCCGGCCAAAGCAAAATGATAGACGGGCTGAAGCGCCCGAAACAAAGGTTGCGGTATTAATTTTTTAATAAATCTTTTCATGAGTTAAGTTTGCGCAAAGCTTCTCTCACCCTTTCTTCTGTTTTTTCCAAGTCTTTAGGGAGTGATCGTACCGATTCTCGAGCTTCGTTTTGTGAATAACCAAGAGCGATAAGCGCGTCAATAACATCCCCGTCTCCTTTTGTGTTTCCGGAGTCATCAGCCGTTTCCTCGTTTGTTCCAATTCTGTCTTTGAGTTCTAAAATTATCTTTTCAGCATTCTTTTTGCCAATGCCGGAAACTTTTGTCAGGTGTGCCGTATCTCCGGAAACGACGGCTTGTTGCAAGTTTTCCACAGAGGCAATGTTCAGTATCGACAGGGCGGTCTTGGGGCCGATGCCCGAAACTGATAAAAGGAGCTCAAAAAAATTAAGATCTCGCCGGCTTTTGAAACCGTACAGGTCAATGGCGTTTTCTCTTACCGCCTGATAAGTCCAAAGGACCAAATCAGAATTTTCTTTTGATTCGAAAGCAGTGTCTTCTCCGCAGAAAACCTTATAACCAACACCGCCGATATCCAAAACAACAAAGTTTGAACCAATAAAGACAATTTTTCCTGAAAGTCTTGAAATCATAAAACAAGTATACAACAAACGGTTTCGAGTTGCGTTTAAATATTCTTTCTGGTACTCTCTTCGTACATCGAAATTATGGCAAATTTAAAAGCAGCAAAAAAATCAATTCGTTCCGACAAAAAGAAAACCGTTTTCAACGCGCGTGTTAAGCGTGCTATGAAAGAAAGTGTTAAGAGTATTAAAGATCTTATTAAAAAAGATCAAGTCCAGGATGCCGAAAAATCTTTACCAACTGCTTATAAAGCGATAGACAAGGCAGTTAAGAGGGGAGTAATAAAAAAGAACACCGCTTCCCGTAAAAAATCTCGTTTAGTTTCGGAAATCAAGAAAGCAAAGTAAAACCAAAAAGGCCCCCTCGGGGGTCTTTTTGGTTTTCGGTGCCCTCGGCAGGAATCGAACCTGCATTACGAGATCCGCAATCTCGCGTTCTATCCGTTGAACTACGAGGGCAAGTGAGGATGATAACGAAAATTTATTTTCATTATACCTGAACGCCGACCTCTAAGGCTTTGCTTCGAGCGCCGTTTATTACACAAAATAAAATGACGATCGAGAACAGCTTAACTTAAGGAAGGGTTTGAAAGCAACTAAAATCCCAAGTACTCCATTATTTTTTGAGACAAGGGTTCGTCGAGCTCTTCTTCTTCTAAAAACTCAATAAGAAAATCATCGATATTGTCTGAATCTATTTCTTCGGGTATGGGAATCGATATAAGGCTGACAAAAGTACTTTTCGAACGAACTAAAAGCACCCCTCCTTCTTCGTACGGTTCAATCCAGAATGACGATAAAGAAGACATTGGGTGGAAGTTGTTATTCAAGACGATTCCTCTTTTATCAATTTTTACAGAAACATCTCTGGGGGGTCTGTGAGCGTATAATATGAGAGTTACTCCCGCCATGGCGACAAAAATGGCAAAGAGGATATTATCTAAAAAAATAGCCACAATCACCAGGGCTATAAAAATTGTCGGAACGGTTACATACCAATCCCATGTTTTTTCAGAGTTTTCATACTCTTTTATTTTCCATTCAAACACATCATTTTCCATACAAAAATTGTAGCACACAAACTACCAGATTGATTTGACCTGTAACATTTTTTTAATTACTAATCTTAAAAAAGAAACCAGCACCCGTGTCCACTTTTTGGGGTATGGATTATTTGCGGAGGAGGTGGGACTCGGCGTCAGCTCACATCAATATTTTATTCCATGTATTCATAAAATATTGTGTGGCTCCTGCCCCGGCTCGCGCTCGCCCTTCGGGCGACTCCGTGCGCTCCGCCGTTCTCGTCCCACCTCCTTCTCGCAAACCAATGTCCTCAGCGCTCCGCGCCTGCGTTCTTGTTTGCGGAGGAGGTGGGACTCGGCGTCAGCTCACATCAATATTTTATTCCATGTA
>CAZROQ010000023.1:580-2817 GCA_964601755.1 uncultured Candidatus Saccharibacteria bacterium | reverse complement strand
TTCATAAAATATTGTGTGGCTCCTGCCCCGGCTCGGCGACAAGCCCTCCTCGCTTCACTAGTCGTCTTGTATACCGCCTCCGCCGTTCGAAGTCCCTCCCTTCTCTCGCAAACCAATCTCCTCGACACTTCGCGTCTGTGTCGTTGTTTGCGGAGGAGGTGGGACTCGATCCTTACAGGATCAGTGCAGGTTGTCGGTATTTTGCTTCGTCCCTTGCAAAATATCTGACTAACCTTTTCGAGTCCGCGCCACGCCCCGCTCCGCGGGACTGCACCACCTCTTCCTCGCTTCACTCCGTTTCGCTGCGGAGGAGGTGGGACTCGAACCCACAAGCCCGTGAGGGCGCCGGTTTTCAAGACCGGTGCGTTACCAATTCCGCGCACTCCTCCGTTTATCGTTTATAGCGAGGCAGTATAACAGAAAATTGATTAATGTTTAGCTCCCATATTTTCTGGTGTTTCTGTCGGTTCAATTTCTTCCTCAACTTTTATCTTTCTTGCAACAAAGAAAATATAATAAATCTCAACCAACGCAAAAACATCTACTACCAACATTACAACAAACCACCATTTTTGGGATCTGCGTGATGCCATCCACAATGCAACCCCGTTCCACGGCAGTGACCAAATAACAAGCAAAAGAATCCATAAATTATCTGAAAGTAATTCTTCCATAGGAATATAATAGCAGTTTCCGTGTTTCATTTCCTGCGGTATCATTACTCGCATGCGTCTTCTTGGAATTGATTTTGGGACAAAAAGAGTCGGGTTGGCACTTTCTGATGAAGGGGGTGTTCTTGCATTTCCCAAAACAACACTTCTTAATAATGAAAACTTGATACAAGAAATTCAAAGTGTCGTGAATGACTACAATGTTGCAAAGATAGTAGTCGGCGAATCAAAAAATTTAGACGGGAAAGACAACCCCCTGATGGAACATATCAAAGATTTTTGCGAAGAGTTAAAAGAAGAAATTAAAATAGATATTTTTTTAGAACCGGAATTTCTAACATCGTTTCAAGCCAAGCGTTTCCAAGGAGAAACAGGGCAAACAGATGCTTCGGCGGCTGCTATAATTTTACAGAGTTATATAGATAAAGATAAAAACAAAAAATGAATGAAATAAAATTCAATGACTTCTTAAATGTAGAACTAAAGGTCGGAGAGATAAAGTCTGCGGAGCTTGTTGTCGATACAGACAAACTTCTTCGGCTGGAAGTTGATTTGGGTGAAGAAAAACTTCGTCAAATTATTGCCGGGTTAGCCAAATTTTTTGACCCCGATGAACTTGTGGGCACTCGGTGCGCTTTTGTGACAAATCTGGAACCGAGGTTTATAAAAGGTCTAGAAAGTCAGGGTATGATTTTAGCCGCTTCTTTCGAGGAGAGCTTATCTGTTCTAAAAATCGACAAATCGATTCCTTTGGGAACAAGGATAAGTTAACTCCCGAATCGTACTAAAATACGATATAATTTAGTTATTAAGTATTTTTATGCGTTCCTCTAATTCACCAAAAACAGATTGGCTACTTCGCAATTTTCCACCACCCTCGTTTTTGTCTATGCCTGCTGTCGGTCTTTCGATTTCTGATTTATCAGTCAGGTTTGTTGAACTCTTGGGTCATGGAGACAAAATAAAACTTGGTGATTATGGAACTAAAAAAATACCCAAAGGAATTATCGTTGGTGGAGAGATTCAAAAACCGGAAGATCTTGTTGAAATAATAAATAATTTAAAAAGAAACTTTCATTTTGATTTTGTGAGAGTCGCTCTCCCGGAGGAAAGGGGGTACTTATACCAAACAACAACCCCTCTTGTTAAGCCAAATGAACTGCGTGGTAGCATCGAGTTTACCATTGAAGAAAATGTCCCTCTTGCCTTGCCTGAAGCCATTTTTGATTTTAGTGTTGTTTCAATTGATGAGAAAAAAGAGGAAATAGATGTTGTTGTTAGTGCTTTTTCACGAAGCTTGATTGGTTCATATACCGCAGTCCTTGAATCTGCCAACCTTATCCCTCTTTCTTTTGAGCTTGAAGCGAATGCGATTGCTCGTTCAGTTATTGATAAGCTGGATAATCGCTCTTATGTTATTGCCGATTTGAAAGAAGCCAGTGCCTTGGCCTTTACCGACAAGTATGCGAATAACTTACCATTTTACAAAGGAAGAGCAAATAAATATTCAATTCAGACCTTGCTCGCCGATGTTTTACTGTGGAGCGAACGCTATGACGAATGTAT
>CAZROQ010000023.1:0-570 GCA_964601755.1 uncultured Candidatus Saccharibacteria bacterium | reverse complement strand
GATAAGGCGGGTTTGTATATTGTTAGCGATAACACGGTTCAATTTACATCGACAGTTAGGCTTGCGCCAACACCTTCTGTAAAAAATTTAACAGAGAATGAAAAAGAAAAAAAAGAAGGTCTTTTGAAAGAAACAAAATTACAGGTGTTTAAGGAAGAACTGGACCGGTTAACATCATACTGGAGTACTCGTATTGGAAATAAAAAATCAGCCGAGATATCAAAAGTTGCTATAACGGGAGAGAAAAAAGCCGTCGAGTCTTTTCCTAAAATCCTAGCCTCGGAGATCGGCTGTGATATAGAACAGGCAAATGTTTGGAAAAATGTATTTTCTTTTGATGAATATGTCCCTGACATATCAAAAGAAGATTCTCTTTCTTACGCATCCGCCATAGGTTTAGCTTTGTCGTGTAAATAATTTTTAAAAAATGTTTAATCTTTTACCGGAACAAGAAAGAAAAGAAGTTAAAAAAGAGTATCACTACCGAAGAAGGGCGGTGCTCTCGGTTGCCTTTTTGATCACGATCATCATTGCCATTTTTCTTTTGATACCAACATTTGTCTTCTCTCA
>CAZROQ010000022.1:6144-7326 GCA_964601755.1 uncultured Candidatus Saccharibacteria bacterium | reverse complement strand
ATCGTCGTATTAAAGATGAGTCTTGGAGCATCATCCCCTCAATAACCGATGCCACAACATTTAGTAACTTTTATAACTGGCTCGTTGCTTCCCCTTTTGTGGATGTGCTTTCAATAATTTATTCTTGGGGTTTTGTTGTTTTAGGTGGTTTATTAATAATCGGACTGTTAACAGGAGTGGTTACGACCACCGGATCAATCTTAATGCTTCTGATTTATTTCCCTCTCCTTTCGTTTCCAAGCGCCGGAGACGGTGCCTACATAGTAAATCAGTATGTCCTTTACGCACTTTTGTTTCTAATGCTTTTCGTATCCAAAGCCGGCAAAAAATGGGGGCTTGATGGTAGATTCTTCAAATAAAAATCCTAGCCCCCTAGCAACCTAGAGTCCTAGCACCCTAGAATCCTAGCCCCCTAATCAAGATGCTTGTAAATCAAAAGCTCACTTATTAATTCAGACATACTCCCCGTAGCCACGGCGCAAAATTTATCCGCTGCTCCATAGTAAACAAAGAGTTTATCATCTTTAACAAAACCGCCAGTGGGAAAAACCACATTGTGAACATCCCCCTGTCTCTCATACCACTCTTTAGGCGCCAGTATGCTTGAAGGGGTTTTGGACAAAACTTTAGACGGGTCTTTTAAATCCAAAAGCGCGGCGTGAGCGGAATAAACTCTCATCTTTTCACCGGAAACTGGGTCAGACACCCTGTCAACATGATGATAAATCAAAACCCAACCGGCATCCGTTTTAATCGGCGGAACGCCCGCCCCTATTTTTTCATCGTTTTCGTGCGTTGCTCCAAAAACAAGCTTATGATCACCCCAGTTTTTTAGATCATCAGAGTACATAATCCAAACACTTGGAAGCTCGGGTAGGTCTTCTTTTGGACAAGGATATTCCAAATCTATCTCTTCTGATAGAGGGTTTTTAAGCCAAATCTTGCTCCACCGGTGAGGCCTGTGCAAACACGCAAACCTACCATCAACTTTCTCAGAAAACATAACCGCGTTTTTGTCTTCAACATTCGGAGGCGAAATTACTCCCAATCTTTTATAACTCAAACAATCTGTGGTTTCCGCCAAAGCGACTGCCGGAACAATCGGCTTATTACTAACTCCGCGAATATCACCCCCCAGATTAATTGGATCCTTTACAGTTGTGTATGTAATATAGATTTTTC
>CAZROQ010000022.1:0-6134 GCA_964601755.1 uncultured Candidatus Saccharibacteria bacterium | reverse complement strand
AGATTTTTCCATCGATAACAGTTGCGCGCGGATCTTCTATGGCACCACACTCATAGCTGGCCTCCGGTTCAAGAACAGGTTTATCACTTACTCGAGTAAAATTAAAACCATCCTCGCTTGTGGCAAGACCTATTCGAGAAACATAGTTTTCATATTCACCAACAGCGCGGTAAAGAAGATAAGTGATACCGTCTTTATACTGAACGGCCGGATTAAAAACAGCCTTATCCTCCCAGTCGCTCCCAGAAAGCGGTTCCAATACGGGGTTTTTTTCGTATCTTTTGAGTTGAAACATTTACTTTTCTTTTAAAATTTCCCTAATAAATTTTTTAGTATCTTCTACAGTTCTGACAGCCCTTGTTTCCACACCGGTCTCTTTTGCAGGTGCGTCGTTACCACCTTCTCCCAGAGAATCTCCGATAAACAACATTTTTTCTTCCGGAATACTTAAGTTTTTAGAAAGTTCTTTTATTCCAAAAGCTTTATTTATCCCTTTTTGCGTAATGTCTATAGAAGTTGTACCCCCAATAGAAACTTCAAGATCTTCAGAAAGAAGCGGGTCCAAAACAATTTTCATTTTCCTTCTTTTTTCCCTATCCGGGTCCCACGCTCTTTTCTCGTCCAAAGGTGCCTCTTGCCCCAAAGCGGAAAAAGTCATCTGTGCGCCCCTGTCTTCAAGCACAACCCCGTATGGGTTTTCCGGATATTTGTAATCGGTCTTTTCATAAACTTCGGTAAAGGCATTCCTTATTTTTTCTTTGTCATCTTTGGAAAGAAGTTTGGCGAATTTGCAAGACCAGTTGTCATCATAGACATACATTGTTGAACCATTTGTGGGAAGCAAGTATAAATTTTTTAAATTATCACCATCACACTTTATGCTACCTATCAGCTGTCTTTCAAACTGAGCGTAAGAAGCTCCGGATATTACGGCGACTTTGTGATCAGTTAATAAATCGCAAATTAACCCCGCCATCTCCGAATCAACAGGCTGTTTGCTGGGAGCCAGCGTGTCATCAAGATCAAAAATTACAACTTCTTTTTTCATAGATATTATTTTCGCACAAAAACAAAATTTTCTCTATCAACCTCATCAAGTTTTTTTGCGTCTTCCACTTTAAAATCACCGATACTTGTTCTTCTCAAATCATCTAAGCGAGCGGGTAATCCCATCCTTTTTCCAAGCTCCTCGGCCAAAGAACGCACATAGGTACCACTAGACACTTCAAAATCAACAACCGCCACAGACCTGTTGCCTTTTGTGCAAAAGCTAACAAGACGAGCCCCGCGAACAATCATCTCTTTAAACGGCACCTCAAAAGAATCACCCCTTCTGGCCTTCTTGTACAAAGGTTCACCACCCTGTTTAATTGCCGAAAATCTCGGCACCGGAAGATCTAACTTTCCGACCATTGTGGCCACTTCGCTTTCCAACTTTCCGTTATCAATACTTGTAACTTCCACACTTTCCAAAATCTTTCCCTCGGAATCTCCGGTATCGGTCTTTTCCCCAAAAAGAATTGTGGCTTGATAAGATTTATCCAGTTTTAAATATTTTTCTAAATCCTTTGTGCTGTTGCCTACACCAATAATCATTAAACCACTGGCTTCGGGGTCCAGCGTGCCGGCATGCCCCATTTTTTTGATAGCAAGTTTTTTTCTGAGCACTCTTATACAGTCAAAAGAAGATATTCCTTTCGGCTTATCTATTAAAATTATCCCTGAAATATGCGAGTCTGAAGTCATTAAGTCTGTTGGGGATCAGTCTCTGATTGTTTCGTTTTTTGTGCCTCTGTTTTTAAGGAATAATCAATGACCCTGTCCATTTCAAGCGAGATCTGTCTTTTGACCCTTTCCGGATCTTTGGCGTGTCCTATGATAATACTTCTGTTTTCCCCCGCCGTCTGAACATGGATGTCACCAAAATTAAGCAGGGTCGCAACAATACCCGGAATCTCAACCGTGATGTCCTGAACTTTTTCAAGACGAAGTGTTGTTACTTCTCTATAAAAAACTCCTCTTTGTTCAATATCAACAATCCTTTTATTGGTCACATACCAAACATCCAGATAATAATCAGTCCAGCGCATAAAAAGAAATGTCCACCAGAAAATTAACCAGATCGAGTACAGAAAGACAAGCAGGTACTTACCGCCCTCAATAGAAAAAAGAAGATCCGGCAAGTTTCTTTTAACAAAAACAAAAGCCACAAGTGGCAACAAAACGGCAACAACCACCGAGAATATAGACCCAAACAAGACAAACCAGTGTCTCCTGACCCTCAACAAAACTTCTTCTCCTTCTTCAAAAGGTAAAATACTCATGACATTAAAAAGATACTGACTCCGGCAATTATAAACAAGACGACACCGCCAAAAAGATAAACTTTCTTGGCTGTTTTGACCACCTTGCTTTTGAAGCTGTACTTAGACCAGTGGTACATCAGGACTCCCGACAACAAAGCAAACACTCCCAGAGAGACTCCGAACACAACCCACAAAAATGCCGGTGGTATTGTTACCACACTGTTACCGATTGTCTGATTGATAGACTCTAGAAATCCTGATTCCATATAATTTATTTTACCGTGAATGAAGATAAACAGAAAGCGACTCCCCTCTTTTAGACTTCTAAAATCTCAAGTTTTTTGATGTGTCAAAATTAGTTTCTTTATTAAAAGGAATCAGCCTGTGTTTAAAACCGCTAAAAATAGTCCTCTAAACACTAAACACTGCAGTGTTTAGTGTTTAGAATCGCTTAAAAAAGGGTGAGGAGGAAAAAAGGGAATCTTGGGGTTTGAATTGAGAATTACGAATTGGGAATCAGGAATTAGGAATAAAGACTCGAGAGATATGTGTGATTATTCAATCTGTTGCCAGTAAATATAAAAGGGGTTAGAATAAGCTCGCATTTTTACAATGAGATGATGTTGGGGGAAATCATTTTTTAAAAATGATTTTTTAATTCTCAAAACAGAAAATCAATTTTCATAAAAAAATATTTATGTCAGAAACAAAAAAAACAGGAAGCATTGTTAAGATCAGCGGACTGCTTGTCAAAGCTGATGGAATGGAAGAGGCAAAAATGTATGAGGTCGTCAGAGTCGGCGACGAAAAACTTATGGGAGAAGTCATCGAGCTTGCAAAAGGTGTGGCTTCCATCCAGGTATATGAAGAGACAAGCGGTATCACACCAGGCCAACCGGTAGAGCGCACCGGTCAAACTATGTCTGTTGCTCTGGCACCAGGGCTTCTGACCTCAATTTATGACGGCATTCAAAGACCTCTAAAACTCATTCAAGAAAAATCAGATAGTTTTTACATCAAAAGAGGTATCGAGGCCCAACCGATTGATACTGATAAAAAGTGGTCTTTTGAACCCGTTGTTAAAAAGGGTGATGTTGTTACAGAAGGAGACATCATCGGTGAAGTTGAAGAGACAACACTAATCAAGCACAAAATAATGGTCCCCCCTTCTATCGAAGGAACAATAGAATCTATACAGAAGGGCGATTTTACTGTCAACGAAACAATCGCAACCGTCATTGATAAAGAAGGCGCCAAGAACGAAGTCAGCATGCTTCAGTACTGGCCAATACGAACCCCAAGGCCTTACTCAGGAAAAATATTTACAGATGAGCCCCTGCGGACAGGTGTGCGTTCAATCGACACCCTTTTCCCGTTGGCAAAAGGAGGCACCGCCTCAGTCCCCGGCCCATTTGGGTCCGGTAAAACTGTTATCCAGCAATCACTTGCCAAATACTGCGACGCGGAGGTCATTGTTTATATCGGCTGTGGCGAGCGGGGCAACGAGATGACCGAGGTATTAAACGAGTTTCCGGAACTAACAGACCCAAACACAGGTCAACCCCTTATCCGAAGAACTGTCCTTATTGCAAATACATCAAATATGCCCGTGGCTGCCCGTGAAGCATCTATCTATACCGGCATAACAATAGCAGAGTATTACCGCGACATGGGTTACTCAGTGGCTCTTATGGCCGACTCGACATCCAGATGGGCGGAGGCTATGCGCGAAATTTCAGGTCGTCTGGAAGAAATGCCCGGAGAGGAAGGATACCCCGCATATCTTGCTTCAAAAACCGCGGCCTTCTATGAGCGCGCCGGTCGTGTGAGATGTCTCGGGAAAGATGAAAGAAAAGGTGCTCTTACTGTTATTGGAGCGGTTTCTCCTCCGGGAGGCGACCTTTCTGAACCGGTGTCACAGGCAACCCTCAGAGTAACAAAGGTTTTTTGGGGGCTGGATGCATCTCTTGCCTACAAAAAGCACTTCCCCACTATCAACTGGCTCAACTCATACTCTCTCTACAACGACAACATATCTGATTACCTAAAAAATCGGGTGGCAGAAGACTTTCCGGAAGTCCGATCCAAAGCTATGAACCTGCTTCAGGAAGAAGAACGACTGCTTGAAATAGTCCGCCTCGTGGGTATGGAAGCCCTTTCAGCCAGTGAAAAACTTTCTCTTGAAGTCGCTCGTATGATTCGCGAAGACTTTCTTTTCCAAAATGCCTTTGATCCAGACGATGCCTACACTCCGCTTGAAAAGCAGTATCAGATACTAAAATCCATTGTTTCAATTTATGATTTTGGTCTTCGGACATCAAAAGAAGTTGAGGAGTTTGATTTCGAGACATTTCGATCACTACCTGTTCTGCAAGAAGTTCCGGAGCTAAAAAACTATGACGAAAAAAGTCTCGAAAAATTTGAATCATTCAGAGAAAAAGCGCGAAATGAAATTAACAACCTCGTGGAAAAAGTATCCGCGTAACAGATAGATGAAAACCATGTCAGACTCAAAAATAAAAAATCAAAAGGAATATAAAACAGTTTCATCGGTTGCGGGTCCGCTAATGATTGTTGAGGGGGTTCAAGGTGTTGCTTATGACGAGCTTGTTGAGGTTTTCATACCGAGAGAAAACAGAGCCAGATTGGGTAAGGTTCTTGATGCATATAAAGACCGAGCGGTTGTTCAGATGTTTGAACCCACAGGCGGAACTCAGACCGAAGGAACACGGGTGCGATTCAAGGGTCGAGTTGCGGAAATAGGCCTGTCAAAAAATATGCTTGGCCGTTCTTTTTCCGGTGGTGGAAGTGTTATTGACGAAGGCCCCGACATTATTCCGGAAAAAAAACAATCTATTGAAGGTTCGCCGATAAATCCTTGGAGCCGAGAATATCCAAGTGACTTTATTCAAACAGGCATCTCTTCGATTGATGTTATGAACACTCTGGTTAGAGGTCAGAAACTGCCCATTTTCTCAGGATCGGGTCTGCCACATGCAAAACTGGCAGCACAAATTGCCCGACAATCAAAAGTTACCACCGGAGAAAATTTTGCAATTGTGTTTGCAACAATGGGGGTCACTTTTGACGAAGCCGAATACTTCAGAAGGCAATTCCAAGAAACAGGGGCTATTGATCGATCGGTGCTTTTTCTAAACACCGCATCCGACCCCGTCATTGAAAGAATCTCGACACCGCGACTCGCATTGACAACAGCCGAATACCTTGCGTTTGAACACGATATGCATGTTCTTGTCATCCTGACAGATATGACAAACTACTGCGAAGCTCTTCGGGAAGTCTCAAGTGCAAGAAAAGAAGTCCCCGGGCGCAGAGGGTATCCCGGATATATGTACACTGATCTCTCTTCTATCTATGAAAGAGCCGGTAAAGTCGCCGGCAAAGACGGGTCAATCACCCAAATCCCAATTCTGTCAATGCCGGACGATGACAAAACTCACCCAATACCGGATCTGACAGGATACATAACCGAAGGTCAATTCATTATTTCGAGAGAACTGCATACAAAAGGTTTCTTTCCACCGGTTGATGTTCAAGGGTCCCTCTCTCGGCTGTGGGCAGCCGGTGTTGGTGAGGGTAAAACGCGTGACGATCACAAAGAACTGAAAGACCAGCTCTTTGCTTCTTACGCGACCGGAAAAGAGGCCCGTGAACTCGCTGTCGTACTCGGAGAATCATCACTTTCTGAAAGCGATAAAGCCCACTTGGTCTTTGCCGACAAGTTTGAAAAAGAATTTGTCCACCAAGGGGAACGCGAAGACAGAACCATCGAGACATCTCTTGATATCGGCTGGAAGCTTCTTGAAC
>CAZROQ010000021.1:2640-7340 GCA_964601755.1 uncultured Candidatus Saccharibacteria bacterium | reverse complement strand
CAGGTCCACTATGGCAAGCTCCAGTGGCAGTTCCGGAACGGCGGAATAAGAGGTCTGGCTGTATGCATCGAGGACCCTCAACAATGTTCCGGAGTTCAAGACAACCTCCTTCTTGCCGGCTATTTCTTTTAGAAATTCCAAATCTTCTTCAGACACTTCCTCAGCGATACTTTTTTCCATCGCCGGCGCGTATCTAAGCATCAAAATATAACGAAGTTTCTGGATGATCAAAAGAATAAATAGTTTGAAGTCAAGATTTCTTTCAACTGCTTCTCCGATTGCTTGGAGCCCCTTGGCTGGATCTTTGTCCACAAAAGAAGCAATAACTCGGTTAACTATCTCGGCTCTTGGTGCGTCTGTCACTCTCTCAACCGCCTCGCGGGTGATGTTTTTTTGAGTGTCTATGCTCAAAACTTTTTGCAAAATTCCCTGAACATCACGAAATGATCCATCACCCAAAATTGCAAGAAGAGAAGCGGCGTCGTCTTCAAGCGTGTAGCCCTCTTTTTTTGCAACGGCAACAACCATCTCCCTGATTGTTTTCTGATTGGGTCTTTTAAAATGAAATGCCTGACATCGAGAAACAACCGTGTCGGGAAGTCTTTCTATTTCAGTTGTCGCCAAAACAAAAATCACATGCTTCGGAGGTTCTTCAAGCGTTTTTAAAAGAGCATTAAAGGCCTCTTTGGTAAGCATGTGAACTTCGTCAATAATGTAAGTTTTGTATGGTGACTCCAAAGGCAGGACTGCCACCGCTTCACGAATTTCCCGAACATCATCAATGCGCCGATTTGATGCGGCATCGATTTCATAAATATCATTATCACTACAACCTATGGCGTGGGCAAAGATCCTGGCAACACTTGTTTTTCCAATACCTCGAGAACCGGCGAAAAGATATGCATGAGAAAAACTATTTTCTTTGATTGCGTTTTCTAAAACAGATGTTATGTGTTCCTGACCAACAACATCTTCAAACTTTTGTGGGCGATATTTTCTGTACAGTGTGACTTCTTCTTTTTTCATTAAGGATATTATAGCAAAGACTTGTCCGCCAAGTCAGTAAAAACAAAAAAAAGACCCTGTGTGCGCCACACACACAGGGTCAAGTACGGTGGGAACGCAGGGGTTGGGCGTTCCACCTAGGCTTGGAGGGCTACGGGTCGCATAGCACTCTCAGATGGGCATCTGTAAAAAGTCTATTCTTTTTTAGAAAGTTGTCAATCCCGCCCAAAACTACAAAACTTTCCTTTCAAAAAAAAGGCGCACTAATTGTCCTCGGAGTCTTCAAAGGCAAAAACATGTTCCCCTTTTGACGAATCGCCCGCACCGTGATTGGATTCCTTTTTTTCTATATCTTCTCTGGAAATTGAAACTGTGTCTCCCCTGCCGAGAGAACCTCCTATAACTTCACCGGCAACAAAATTTTCAATATGACTTTGAATAGCTCTTCTTAGAGGCCGAGCACCAAACTTTGGATCTGTTCCTTTTTCAACCAAAAAATCTACGGCTCCGGGTTCAACACTAATCTTGATGCCTTGATCCTTAAGACGGTCTTTGAGTTTGTCCAAAAAGAGTTCGACTATTTTTTGTAGATGCTCTTTTTTAAGAGGGTGGAAAAGGATTAAATCATCAAAACGGTTTAGAAGCTCCGGTTTGTATATACCTCTTTTAATTATGGTGTTTATTATTTTTTCTTTGTGAAGAGAAAGCTTGCCACCACCATTTACATAATCCCAAATAACATCACTGCCGGCATTTGAGGTCGCAACGATAATCATATTTCGTGCACTAATCTCAACTCCGTTTGTATCAGTAAAACGACCCTCGTCCAAGATTTGCAAGAAAAGATCATGAACCTCTTCCGTAGATTTCTCAAACTCATCTAAATGCAAGACCCCATAAGGATTTTCTTTTAACTTGGAAGAAAGTAACCCCTGTGTCTCTCCTCCGGAGGAACCAATAAGACGGTCGATGGCTTCTGGGCCACTAAACTCTGACATATCAAAACGAATAACCCTATCATTACCACCAAAAAAAGTTTCCGCGAGCGCCTTTGTCGTTTCTGTTTTTCCAACGCCCGTGGGCCCCAAAAAAAGAAATGAACCCAAAGGTCTTTTGGTATCACCAAGACCGCTCCTAGCTCGCCTTAAAGCATTACTGACCGCTTCAATAGCTTCATCTTGTCCGACAACTCTTTTGCGCAGAATATTTTCTAAATTTGCCAACTTCTCTTTTTCTTCTTCGCCGGCAGTTCTACTCGGTATGCCTGTTTTGGCTTCGAGCAACTCATAGACATCTTCCCTGAAAATAAAGTTTCTTTCTTTTCTTTTTATAATCGGGACCATCTCATACAACAAGTCCATCGCCTTATCGGAAACAGTCACTCCGGAAAAATACTCTCTGGCTCTCCGAGCGAGCTCTGATATGGCGGGGTATGTGAAAATAACCAGTTCTTTGGATTCAATCTCCATAACCTCATCCTCTAAAAGACGCACCACCGACTCCAAACCACCCTCTCTTACAAAAAGATGTTCAACTCTCTTCATAAACTGGCCTTTTGTTTCAATGTCCTCGTGAAATTCTCTCTCTGTGCTTGTAAAAATAAAATGTAAATTGGGAGACATTAAGTAAGGGTCGATAATGGAAATAAAATCAGAACCGAAAGAATCGACTCTTCTTATAAAAGAAGCCAAATTTTCTATAACAACAATAGAATTGCCCGACCTCTCCGCCTGATTGAATATTGAAATCATTCTTTCCTCCAAATCGGCACTGTCTTTTACTTCACTGAAGGCAAGGTCAGCGTCTAAAACTCTGGCCTGATAATTCTTTAAATCTTCAAACGCTCCGGACTCTATATCCCTTTGGAGTTTGGCAACAATATCGAGCTTGCCAACGCCGGGCTTACCAACAAGCAGGGCATTTGCTTCCCTGGCTCTTATCAAAATATTAGCCAAGGAGCTGACATATTCATCGTAGTAATTTGAAACACTGATCCTCGATCTTTCTGTATCCAAAGTCCGACTGACTCGATCAAGCAAATATGTCTTCCCATAGCTCCAATCAATTCCCAGCTGGCGAGTTCTGGATAAATACTCTTTTGACCACCAGCGCTGTCTTTGTTTAATTCTACGAAGAGTCCTCTCAACCCACAAAGTAGCCCCGACCAGATCCTCTTCGGATATATTTTGGAAAATCAAAAATTCTTGAAGCTCTTTGTCCTGATTAAATACCAAACTGACATACTCAAACAAAGTGTTGGTGCTTTCATTAACCTGCAAACCATAAGCAGAAACGGGTGTGTGGCGTACATTAAAAAAATCGTCTAAATTTTCTTTAGACAAACCCAGTCTTGTAAGCACACTCAAACCCAAACTTGTGTTAAAGAAACTTTTAGCGATGTCTTTATTATCTTGTGTTTTAATCAAAACCGATGCCAGTTCATAGGTTATTTCAGTATCACTTCTTAAGTTTCGATAATAAAAAGAATAAAAATGGGCATCAATGGCAACTAAAATCATCCAGAAAGATAAAATCAAAAAAGAGGCGCCTCCCACCTGAGGGTTGGTCGGATCTAGAAAAATGGAATACCCAGCACCAATAATAAAAAGGGTCAGAAAAATTTGCTCTAACTTTCTTCGAACCGGATGCGGAAAAATCGATTCAAACTTAACCACAGGAACAAAAAGTTCGGATTTATTTTTTAATTCTTCAAAGGTCATAAGTAACTAGAAAATAAACCGATAACTCCGAAAAAAACAAAGACTACGACAATAAGCGGGTAGAAGCTCCAAGCAACAAAAAAGATCAGCCCCCCGAGAAAAACAAAAAACCAGACAATCAAACCGAATACAATAATAAAAATTCTCGAGACAGCGCCAACCACTCTCATTATGGTATTAATGATAAAAGCACTTAACCTGTCGCCGACAGTCGAAGATTGAGAGTAATCTTCACCAAGACGACTGAATCTTGAAAAAAAGTGCTCGAGATGAAAAGACACAGCAGAAGTCCTGGCAACAAACCACAAAAAAGTCTGCCAAATCTTAAAAGACTCTTTGTAAGCTCGGCTGTAATGCCAAGAAATATAACTAAATAAAAAAGAAGACATTTTTGTGTTGCCGTCTCTTAATTATACGCACGAACCAAAAACACTCAACGGATTACTGATCCACATTTATTGTAGTGGTCGCAGGGCTAAAGTGATCCTCCTGATCTTTAAATTTATAAAATATCTTGTCATCAAATCTGGTATCAATGTAATCGATGTCTTCGATAATATCCAAGTTGAGCTCAACATCCGGAGAAGAGAACGAGGATTCAATGTTTGAGAAAACTTTTTCCAACGGTCGAACCAAATCAAACTTCAACTCCGCGCCTCCATTCAAAATGAAACTGAATTCATTGTCTGGAAAACGGTTTAACCTTCTGGTTTCAAGACCGAATTGAATTAATACTTGCCTTAGAGATTCGATTTTATGAAATTCCTCTGGATAGATAAATTGACCTCTTACAGGGCCTTCTTTGTCCAGAGGCCCGTAAAAACGGGGATAGATGTTATCTGAAAAACTGGGTGCCTCATCATAAATATAGCCATTTTGATCTAGATAAAAACATAAAGATACTTCCTCTCCTGCTACTCCGGAATCTCCACACCAAAGCCCGTACGGCTTGTATTCGGTTACTAAAATTTCTAT
>CAZROQ010000021.1:0-2630 GCA_964601755.1 uncultured Candidatus Saccharibacteria bacterium | reverse complement strand
TATTTTGTTTGGCCACAACCTTTCAACAGAAACATTACTGACTCTTGAAAAATTTGAAACCAGAGATTTTTTTATGTTCTTTTCCGGAAAAACAAGAATGCTTCTTTTGGGGATAAACCAAAGGTAATAACCCCTAAGCTCATCTTTGACAATTTCTCGAATTTTTTCTTCTTCCACAAATTCATTTCCCTGAACTTTTATTTCATTTATCTGAAGGTTTGGATGCCTGAGTGAGTAAATACTGCCGTAAATAAGTCCGCCTAAAAATAAAACAGCCAGTATAGACAGGATGATGTTCCGGCGCCGTTTTTGTTTGCGCCGTTTTTCGGTTGTTAATTTGCGAACCATATCTGGACAATTCCAAAAAAATTATTAGTTTTTTGACAAGTATTCCCGACCGCCCATATAGCTTCTTAGCTTTTCTGGAATTTTAACCCGCCCGTCTTTTTCTTGATTGTTTTCAACAAGTGAAACAAGGATGCGGGGGGTGGGGATCGCTGTGGCATTTAAGGAATGCACATAACGGGAATTGCCGTCAGAATCTTTATAACGAATATTAAAACGCCGAGTCTGAAAATCGTGATAATAAGAAGCGCTTGCAATTTCTCGATAAGTATTTTCTTTCGGAACCCATAATTCAATATCGTATGACTTTACCTGTGCTCCTTTCAAATCACCTGTGCAAATAGCGACTTGGCGGTACGGAATCTCAAGAGACTCAATGAATTCTTCAGTATTTCGATTTAGCTCTTCATGAAATCTGACCGATTCATCATGGCTTGCTTGGCACAAAACAAGCTGTTCCCATTTGAAAAACTCATGGACTCGGATAAGACCCTTGGTGTCCTTTCCGTGACTGCCGGCCTCTCGTCTGTAACACGGTGAGAAGGCAAGATACTTTTTAGGCAATTCTGAAGCACTAAAGACTTCGTCCGAGTGGTAAGCCATCATTGGAATCTCCGCAGTACCCGAAAGGTAGTCTTCATCTTGCGTCTGAAATACATCTTCTGAATCTCCCGGCAAATGTCCTGTGCCATACAAATGCTCCTTACGAACAATTGCCGGAGGAATGAAAGGTTGAAAACCTTTTTCCAAGAAAAATTCACGCGCATAATTCCAAATAGCCCAAGACAAAAGTGCACCATCATTTTTAAGCACATATCCCCTAAAACCATGAATCTTGGTACCTCTTTCAAAATCGGCCATATCAAGATCGGTCATAATCTCAATATGATCTTTCGGCTCAAAATCAAACTGTGGTTTCTCACCCCATGTTTTCAACTCTTTATTGTCGTCCTCGCTTTTACCTTCGGGGACAGAGATGTCGGGAATATTGGGAACTTGCAACATCAAAGCAAGCCACTTTTCTTTTACTTCTTTTAATTCAGACTCTTTTTTCTGCAGACCCTCCTTAAAAGTCTGCATCTCTTTTATGAGACCTTCTTTTTGTTCGCCTTCCGACTGGCTAATCTTGTCAGTAACCTCATTTTGCTTTTGCCTCATCTCGTCAACCTCTCTGATTTTTGAACGCCTCTCATCATCGACAGCAACAAGTTCTTGTATATCAAAATCAACCCCCTTTTTTTCTATGGCTTTTTTCAATATTTCTTGATTGTCGCGAATAAATGAAATGTCTAACATGTTGGTTCTTAGTATATCGTATTTTGTTAGAATACAAGAGATGAGAGAATTAACAAAAAAAGAAATTCCGAAACTGCTGACAGAAATAAATGACCCTCCTGAAATTTTATACCTGGAAGGAAATTTGCCAAAAAAAGAAAATATCTGCCTCTGTGTTGTCGGTTCAAGAAAAAATACCGAGTACGGCAGGAGAATTTGTCAAAAACTTATTTCTGAACTAAAGGGAAATCCGGTAACCATAATTTCCGGTCTGGCTTTGGGAACAGACTCGATTGCTCACAAAACGGCCATTGAAACAGGTTTGCAAACAATTGCCGTTCCCGGTTCCGGTTTAGGCAAACAGGTCTTATACCCTTCATCTCACATAAATCTGGCGAGAGAAATAATCCGCGCCGGAGGTGGGCTTTTGTCCGAATACGAGCCCGACTTTAAAGCAACACCTTGGAGCTTTCCCAAAAGAAACAGGATTATGGCCGGCATGAGCGTGGCAACTTTAATAATCGAGGCAGAAGAAAAATCAGGAACACTGATAACCGCACGGCTCGCCATGGAGTACAACCGCGATGTACTGGCCGTACCCGGATCAATTTTTAGCCCGCAATCTCGGGGAACTAATCATCTGATAAAAGACGGTGCCACCCCGATCACTTCAAGTGAAGATTTAATGGAAGCACTTGGAATACAAAAAGAGGTTGAACAAAAAGAGTTAGATCTATCTAAACTTTCAGAAAATGAAACAGCACTAGTCGAGCTTCTTTCTGAACCCATAAGCCGTGATGAATTGATTTCAAAAAGTAATTTGTCTGCAAGTGACGCAAACGCAACCCTTTCTATGCTTGAGATAAAAGGAGTCATTACCGAGAGTGTGGGGAAAGTTCATTTGAAATAAAAAGAGAAAGAGCGCCTAAAGATAGACGCCCAATAAAAAACAATCATTCGCGAGACTCCTGTGCAAAACCAAAAGACCCTCCTTCTTTGATGTAGTGCTC
>CAZROQ010000020.1:5823-7975 GCA_964601755.1 uncultured Candidatus Saccharibacteria bacterium | reverse complement strand
CAACTGCCTCCGGCGTTTCCCGCTAGGCCGTTGGCTGCTTTTTTATATCTTCTGATTCAATCATATTTAAAGATTATCCTAACATACTTAGGAATTCGTTTTCGTCAATCACTTTCACCCCAAGTTTTTCCGCTCTGTCCTTCTTGGAGCCCGGGTCAAAACCGGCGACAACATAATCTGTTTTTTGAGAGACGGAACTTGAAACATCTCCGCCTGCCGACCTGATTTTATCTTTTGCCTCATCGCGACTCAAGCCCTCCAGAGTCCCCGTCAAAACGAATGTCTTGCCCTCAAACTTACCGGCGCGAACAACTCTTTCTTCGACTTTTATCTCTCCCAAAAGCCTTTCAAGCATCCGGCTGTTCTTCTCATTTCGAAACCAGTCATAAATAGACTTGGCAACCACCTCACCGGCACCATCGATTGCTTCGAGCTCCTCTACTTCGGCTTCTCTGATCTTTCTAAGTGTACCCAGTTTTTCCGCTAAAAGATAAGCTGTCTCCTCGCCTACAAACGGAATCGAAAGACCAACCATCAATCTTGGTAAAGTAACCTTTCTGGAATTATTTATCGATTCAATCAGATTGTTAACCGACTTTTCTTTAAAGTTTGGCAACTTCTCCAAATCCCCCGTCTTTATCTTGAAAATATCATCGAAGCTCGAGATTATCGAGTGCTCCATCAGCTTATCTATTATCTTGGGACCAAGACCGTCTATGTTAAATGCCTTTTTGGAAACAAAATGTGAGAGTTTTTCTTTTTGAAGATGTGCGGAATCCATATCAACACACCTATAAGCCGCTTCTCCGGGTATTCTCTCAATAGAGCCATCGCCCCCACACTCTGGAACTTTATTGGGAAATCTAAATTTCCTTTCTTTACCGGTTCTCATCTCCTTTAGAACTTTAACAATGTCCGGAATAACATCACCGGCCCTCTGAATCACGACAGTATCACCTATGCTGACATCAAGTCGTTTAATCTCGTCTTCGTTGTGCAATGTCGCTCGAGAAACTTTCACCCCGCCGACTTCCACGGGTCTTAAAACAGCAACCGGAGTAAGAACCCCCGTTCTGCCGAGCTGAAGCTTGATATCTTCAACAACAGTTGTAACCTGCTCGGCGGGAAACTTAAAAGCAATTGCGTAGCGAGGCGCCTTGCCGGTGTAGCCAAGTGCCTCTTGATACTCTTTCTCATTGACCTTAACAACCACGCCGTCAATGAGGTAATCCTCTTTATCCTTCTTTTTCATCCATCGGCGCCTGTACTCCATAACCTCTTCAATGTTTTTGCACAAGACAAACTCTCTGTTGACCTTGAAACCCAGCTCACCAAGCATTTTCAATTCATCTAGCTGAGTCTCTGGTGTATTTTGGCCAGTCTGACCAATATCATAAACAAAAGTATCCAAAGGTCTTTCTGAAGCAATTTGCGGGTCTAGTTGCCTAATAGATCCGGCGGCCGCGTTGCGGACATTGGCAAAAGGTTCCAAACCTTCTTTCTCTCTTTTTTTATTAAGCTTGACCAAACCCTTTTTGCCCATCCAAACCTCCCCCTCGACAATCACATCAACTTCTTTTTCGAGCTTCAGGGGCACAGAGTCAATAGTTCTGACATTTGAAGTTACATCCTCACCAATTTTTCCGTCTCCTCGGGTCGATGCAACCAGAAGCACGCCCTTCTCGTACTCAAGCACCACCTTCAAGCCGTCAATCTTTAATTCACAGGTGTATGTTGGTTCAACCTCTTGCCCTAACTTTTCTTTCAAAATCTTCTTAATTCTTTTCTGCCAATCGGCAAACTCTTCTTCGCTAAAAACATCATTAAATGACCATTGGGCAACTTTGTGTTCGTACTTCTGAAAAGCATCTATTGGCTCTCCGGCAACTCGTTGTGTCGGTGAATCAGAAGTAACAAGCTCCGGATGTGCTTTTTCAATTTCAGAAAGTTCGTGCTTGAGAGAATCCAAAGCTTCAGCCGAAATCTCTTCTATATCGAGCACATGATAGTTATAGCGGTGCTTTCTGACCGTTTCTTTTAGTTTTTCGTACCTTTCTTTTGTTTCTTTTGAAGACATAAACACCACTAAGAATAGAAGACACTAATGTTTAAGACAACACGAGACGACACTAAGAATAGACGACACTAATGT
>CAZROQ010000020.1:3553-5723 GCA_964601755.1 uncultured Candidatus Saccharibacteria bacterium | reverse complement strand
GACACTAATGTTTAAGACAACACGAGACGACACTAAGAATAGACGACACTAATGTTTAAGACAACACGAGACGACACTAAGAATAGACGACACTAAACAAATTCAAATGATCAAATGAACAAAACTACTTTCCCTTGCTGGCAATTGAACCGAAGATTTTCATCAACTCCGTCGCCTCTTGCATGAGCTTTAATCGTTTCGTTTCAAAATTACCAGTACCATTACACTCTATCATTTCAAGCCAACCACGACTTTCCTTTGCCTCTTTTCGACAAATTCGTATTCTGTAGAAGAAATCTTTTTTGCTCAACGACTCGTTTGCTTCCAGATAATTGGCAAAAACGGAACCCGATGAGCGAATTAACTGTTTTGCATCTTCTCTGTTTTCAATTGTTTTGGGGAGTTGTTTCGTAAAAGTACGACACCTTTTGGCAAACTCCTTTGTTCGCTCCTCAAGATCAAACAACTTTTGTTTGAATTCTTTCTTTGACTTTTGGTTATTTGGATTTTCGATCATTTGAATTTGTTTAGAGTTTAGTGTTGTCTTGGTAATTAGTGTCGTTTCAGATTCCGTGTTGTCTGCTCTTTAAACGAACAAAGCAAGCCCCAACAAATCCACCTCCCAAAAATACGCCACCAGAGTACCCACAATAAGAAATGGTCCAAACGGCACCTCACTTTTCATTCTCAACTTCCCCAACCAGCCCTTAGATTCAAAAATTTTACCAATAGCCAAAAGCGATAAACTCACAACAGCTCCAATCCAAAAAGCCAGAATCACCGCCGACACACCGCCTGCAAGCCCCAAAAACCAGCCCATACCGAGCGCCAGCTTGCCGTCTCCCAGCCCAATCAAGCGACCTTGAGAAAATTTCCAAAGTAAATAAAACGGCAGGAAAAGTATCGGGCCGGCAAGCAGATCCAAATAATTCGGGTAGGTAAAAATATTTGGCCAAAATCGGTATATCAAACCTACAAAAGACAAAAACGCAAAAGAATACGAAAAAACATCCGGAATTATCTTGTGGTAGAGATCATAGACAAAGATTATGATCAGAAGGCTCATAATCAGAATCAGGAATATCGAATTAAGAATTACGGGGAATGATAGCAAAACTCCTTGATCAAGCAGACCAATCTTGCCCGCTCCCGCCACAAACAAAAAACCGGTGGCGACCTCAACAAGCGGATACTGCCAAGAGATATTTTCTTTACAACCCCCGCACTTTCCTCCCAAAAGGATGAAACTCAAAACAGGGATATTATCAAACCACTTTATTAAAACACCGCATTTCAGGCACTTCGATCGACCGTTGCTTATTTCAAGATCTGTTCCAAACCTTAAAATAACGACATTCAAAAAACTGCCGACAAGAGTCCCCAGTATGAAAATAAAAACTACAATAATTGCCTCCATTGAAGCCATTATAACTTGAGAGAGAACTCAAAAGAAGCCCTTTACCTAAAAATGTGCAACATCCGATTGCACATTTGCCACTTTTAAACACTAAGTACTGCAGTGATTAGTGTTTATTTTCGAGCCAAGGCGTGTCATTTGCATATGACACACCGAGCCTGTCTGTCGAAACCTGGAACCGTACGGCACGGAAAATCACACAAAGACGGACAAAACTTACACAAGCCGATCCTTAGCACAGAGGCCAGTATATCTATATATAGATACATTTGTGGCTATGTGGGCGGAGTGTTGGGAATCTTTTTCGAGCTCCGCAAAATTATATTTTTAAAACAGATCTTTCTCCTCGACAGTATGCAAGACCATTCCGATCCACATAAGCGGATTCTCGGTGGCTAAAGACTCCATTCAAGCCACCGGAGTCTATACAGAAACTTTTGGAATCATCTGAAATCAGCGGAAGGGATATCGCGAAAGATCTGCCCTTATCCCCCAAAACACAGGTGGCTTTATTGCCACTTAAACCCTCAACCGTGTCTATCGCCGAATCAACCACCCTGTCTGCAAAAAATGTCCCTTTTTCTTCACACAAGTCGGAGTTGCTGAACGGAGAAACTTTTCCATAATTTTTATTTGTGTCGAGATACATGGCGCTTTGAAGTAAAATCTGAGAAAAATTAACTTGAACCGAAGCATCTGTTGCCTGATTCGTGTATCCTTCAAACTGAGGCATCACTTTTGTCGGTATCAAAA
>CAZROQ010000020.1:0-3453 GCA_964601755.1 uncultured Candidatus Saccharibacteria bacterium | reverse complement strand
GTTGCCTGATTCGTGTATCCTTCAAACTGAGGCATCACTTTTGTCGGTATCAAAAAGAGCCCCACAAAGCCCAGAATTCCGGTGACAACGATGAGTTCGAGAAGCCCTTTGCCTTCGGTTTTTTTGATTCCTTCCGTTCTTTCCTTGATTAACATTAAATCTATTTTACACCCCAACCGAAAGAGTTTCTACACAGATAACCACACCCCCCCAACCGAGCTTCCGATACCCCTAGACATCTACACTTTGAGGTGGGGGTATTAAAAGGGATTTTTTCTGCCGGTCTTTGTCAAAATATGCAACGACCGTCGTTGCACATTTTGTGTTCAGGCAAACAAAAAACCCGTCGCGAAGCGATCGGGTTTTTTGGGTTTGCTAAGACAAATTATAGAACTATGCATTGTCACAAACAACATCACCACTTGATACACCGTCAGCAATTTCAGTAGCAGCATCTGCGGTTGAAGGACCAGCAAATCCGGTACTGTCAACACAAAATGTTCCTCCTGAGTCTAGATCAACAGCTGCGCCCCATGCTCCCGGGCGATCACCGACAGGAGTATCTTGACCGCAGTTTACAACATCTGTTAGCTGGTCATTAACTGCTCCTATCAAAGCACTCAATCCACCAGTACCTGTTGCATTACAAACATCCGCAACATATGCTCCATTGTTGTCCACACCAAGCTCAGCCTCAGCACGCATTGAGCTCATTGATGCTTGAGCACTGGCATCTCGTGCCTTGTCTCGAGCAGTGTTTAGAGACGCGAGAACAACCGCTGCCAAGATACCAATGATGGCGATGACAACGAGAAGCTCAATAAGGGTAAAACCTTTATTTCTCATAATTTTGCTTTTAAATATAATTAACTTGTAAATGTTCGCTGTTCTTGGAAAGTTTGTAGCCGAAACTATCCGAGAACAAACGACTTTCATTTAATATTGAAAGTCGGGTTGTACAGGTATTATTATATCTCAAGGACAGAAGTTTTGGTAAAGGACATTGTGGATAACATTCTAGGACGCTAGGTGATTAGGCTACTAGGAAGGGTTTTTACTGTCCTAGCAACCTAGTGTCCTAGTGTCCTAACCTCCTAGTAACCTAACCTCCTATCTTATTTATTAACTTATTTAGCATTTTCATAACCTCCTGTAACAAACTCTCTGCTTTTGAAACATCAATATTTTTTAGTTTGGGTAGCCTTTTAACAATTTCCAACTGGGTTTCCAGCTCTCCTCCAGATCCAAAAGCGGTTATAAAAAACCTGCGACAATCCTGCTCTGACCCTCTTAACTTACCCTCTGCGATATTAGACGGAATAGAAACGGCACTACGGTTCATTTGTGATGCCAAACCAAATTTTTCTTCCACCGGGAATTTGTTAGTTACTTTGTAAACCTCCACAACTAAATCCATTGCTTTCTGCCAAGCAATTAAATCTTTGTAATCTTTCCACATAAATCTAACCCCTTAATGTCCTAGTATCCTAGCACCCTAGCAACCTAGCCTCCTAGTAGCCTAATTTAAAATCCTCCCGCCAGATTATAAATCGGCATCAAAACCGAAGCCAGAAGCACTGCCACGCCACCACCCAAGATGACAATCATCGCCGGCTCAATCAAGCCAATCAAGGTATCGACAGCGTTGTTTACTTCTCGCCTGTAAAAAGAAGCCATAGTGTTGAGCATTTTGCCAAGCTCTCCCGTTTCCTCGCCCACTCGAACCATCTGCACGATTATTCCCGGCATTTCTTCAAACTGACCAATGGATGCCGAAAGGGAAGAACCTCCCCTAACATCTTCAGCAACTTCGTTAAGCATTTCCTCGTAAACCTTACTGTCAACAACATCTTTGGTTATCTCCAAAGAACGAACCATCGGGATACCAGAGGCAATCATAGTCTGCATATTGTCGGCAAAACGAGACAGATACAGCTTTCTGTACAAATCACCAACATAAGGAATACTCAGCTTGAACCTATCCCAACTTAATGCTCCTTCTTCTGTTCTTACGAAACGGATAAACAAAACCGCTCCGGCAATAACGGCAATAATAAGAAGTATCCAGTAATTGACAAAGAAGTTGCTTGTTCCCAAGACAATCTTGGTATAAATGGGCAAATCTTGCCCCGACTCAGTTAAAATACTGGAAATTTTTGGAATAACAATCGTAAACATTAAAACCATAACTCCGATAAATGCCGTGATAACAAAAGCCGGATAAATGAGAGCGTTTCTTGCCTTGCTGTTCACCTCGTAAGACCTGTCCAAAGACTCCGCCAAAAAACGAAATGTTTGATCGAGCTTTCCTGTTTCCTCGCCGGCTTTAACCATGCTGACATAGTATGGGGAAAATATTTCTTCATGTTTTTCAAGGGCTTCTGCTATAGACGAACCGCCTTGGATATCGGTTGCCACTTCATCCAGAGCGGTTCGAAGTTTTGAGTTTTCCGCTTCTGATGAGATCAATCTAAAAACTTGAAGTGCCGAAACCTGAGCTTCAAAAAGTGTTGCTATCTGTTGAGAAATAATAACCAAATCTCGTGTCGATACTCTGGTTAAAAACGGGATTTCTCCACCTTTAAAGATGTTGTTTTCTTTAACTTTAGATATCGAGGAAATAACAAGCCCCCTTCTCTGCAAAGAAGAAATGGCAATATCTTTGTTGACGGTATCGATCGTACCTTCCTGTTTTTCCCCGTCTTTATCAAATGCTGTATATTCGAAAAGCATGAATTTTCACTTACTAGTATATTTGCGTGTAATTCTTAATTGGCGTCATCTCTATTAGTATATTCGTGTGTAATTCGTATATTGGTGTCGCTCTGTTTATTCGTGTCATTCGTGTGTAATTAGCGTATTGGTGTCGCTCTGTTTATTGGTGTCGCTCTACAACATCTTCTCCAATGTGGTTGGATTAAACGAATGCCTATAAGCATTCTCAACCGTTATCTCGCCCTGCCTGACAAGCTCTACCAAGGTTCTGTTCATATCAATCATTCCCTGCTCAGAGCTTGTTTCAATAACGGTGTTAATTTCGTGGCTTCTGGACTCTCTGATCAGGTTTGCCGAAGCGGTGTTGTTGATTAAAAGCTCGTACGCTGGCACCAAACCACCTGAAATTCTCGGTACCAAACGCTGAGAGAAGATACCGGCAAGACTCCCAGCAAGCTGGAGGCGAATCTGTCCTTGTTGATCCGGCGGGAATGAGTCAATAATACGATCAATGGTTTGTGACGCAGTGTTTGTGTGGAGTGTTGAATACACCAAGTGACCGGTTTCAGCAGCTGTAACCGCGGCGGCCATTGTTTTAGGGCTTCTCATCTCACCGACCATTAAAACATCAATGTCCTGTCTAAAAGCACCCTCAAGAGCAGTGTAAAAATCAGGGGTGTCCGTTCTAACCTGTCTTTGGTCGATAATTGCCTTCTTTTGTTCGTGTATGTACTCGAT
>CAZROQ010000019.1:0-8076 GCA_964601755.1 uncultured Candidatus Saccharibacteria bacterium | reverse complement strand
AAGGCTAAAACTCAAAGGAATAGACGGGGACTTGCACAAGCAGTGGATCATGTGGTTTAATTCGACAACAAGCGAAAAACCTTATCCAGGGTTAGAAATCCAGTCGACGACCTACCGAAAGGCAGGTTTTCTTCGGACGGCTGGACAGGTGTTGCATGGCCGTCGTCAGCTCGTGACATGAGTTGTTCCCTTAAGTGGGGTAACGAGCGCAACCCCTGTCGTCTGTTACAAGTGTCAGACGAGACCGCCCAGCCCAAAGCGCACTTTGTGCTTAATTTTCAAGTTACAATTTCCAATTTTCATTCAAAAACCAATGTTTCAAAATTCAAACATTGATTCATTGAAAATTGATTGGAAATTGCAAAATTAGAAATTGAAAATTGAGCGCGAGTGATAACTAAGCGCGTTTTGGGCTGGGAGGAAGGAGGGGATGACGTCAGGTCCGCATGACCCTAGATGTCCTGGGCTGCACACATGATACAATGGCAACTACAACGGGTTGCGACGGGGAAACCCTGAGCTAATCCTTATAAAAGTTGTCCCAGTCCGGATTGAGGTCTGCAACCCGACCTCGTGAAGGTGGAATCGCTAGTAATCGCGGATCAGCACGCCGCGGTGAATACGTTCTCAAGTCTTGTACTCACCGCCTGTCAAGTCAAGGAAATTAGGAGTACCCGAAGTCCCACCTAGCGTGGGCCGACGGTAAATCTAATAACAGGGACTAAGTCATAACAAGGCACGGCTAGGGGAACCTGGTCGTGGATTAATTCCAAATTGGACTTCTGTCTTGTTTTCAGGACAGATTGACAGTCGATCTTGTGCGTATCAATTGAGCGCATAAGAGGTTTGAAAGTTTTAAACTAAAAATTTTCGGACGCCGGGAAAGACCGGGGTGAATATTAACGAAACAAGGTTGAGTAAGGCACCACAAGAAACCAGTCGCTTAAAGCGCTGGTTTTTTTGTATGTTTGTGATAGACTCGACGACCACTGTTCTTTTTTCACATTAAAGGAGATACCAATGTATGCGGTCACCATCTCGTCACCCGAGGGCAATGATTCTTTGGTCATCCGGTGGCGTACGGCCCAAGAGCTTGAAGGTTGTCTCGAGACTCTTCGTGAGTATGTCGGTGATGACGAACATTGGTTCGACATATTGGCATTTGTTGAACTGACGGAGTGTCTAAGGTGCAACTACCCTGTACATTACAATGCAATCTGCTCTCAAGCGTCACCTCCGCGGTGACGCTTTTTTGCGGGCGATTGTGCAATTCTGAACTGAATCCAGTGCAAGATATTGACATTATCTGAGAGTGTTATATAATACAAAAGGATCATGTGAATGTTCACATGTCAACAAAGGGATTCTTTTTTTGAAAGGAACACAGATGGATCTGTGCGACTTAACGCCGGAGGAACGCCGGGAGGCGGCTAAAATTAGCCGTTTGCAGGATGAATCCGCGACTCGGAGTCGCGTCATTATGGAATGGGCTTCCGGCAAGCTCTCAGACGAGTATGTCAAGGAGCACCACCCGGAGTGTTGGGAGATCATCCAGGATGACCCGCATTTCGGTCAGTTTGCCCGCGACCTGCGCAACGGCTAACAGCAGAAAGGAGTGCAAATGTCACTGTCACGGAAGATCATTGTCGTCGTCGCCTACTTGTTCGTGTTGACTCTCCTCGGCTTTTTGTTTACTCGGGCCTCTCAGCCCCGCCCGGTCGTCTACAAGTCGACCTCGACGGGTGAGATTGTCAGGATCGAGTACGAGGGAGAAGAGCTATCGATGGAGGAGTTCGACCGTCTCGGCATGACCGCCGAGGACCTCATCTGGGTCAAGTGACCCAGAGTTTCACTAAAGAAAACCTAAACTGCGTTTACGAAAGTATGCGCAGTTTTTTCTACCCTGTATTTGGTATAAAGGATATTTCCCCATATAACTACGATATATCGTAGTCACATCGGTTATCATCTTGTTTTTTGTTTCAAGATTGTTTTCTGACCCAACTACGATATATCGTAGTCTTGTAAAAAAATAGTATTTAAATCGTATTTTTAAAAATTTATAATAATACCTTTAAGGTTTAACTACGATATATCGTAGTTTTTGCAAATGGAATATTAAAAATTTTTGAGTTAGATTGTTAAATTTTCAAAATAAAATACAAACTTTTTTCTTGTTTATGGGCTTTATATTTGGTAATCTTGTTTTCACAAATTAATATGCGACCGTAGCTCAGCTTGGTTAGAGCGCATCACTGATAATGATGAGGTCCCTGGTTCGAATCCAGGCGGTCGCACAAAGAGTAAGATGTTTTTTCCTGTCGTTTTCGCGTGTGGAAATCAAGTTCTGTGTAAATAAATTTTTACGATATACTTATCGGATGACTATAGAAATAATTTTTTGGGTTCTGGTATTTACCGTCTCACTTTTTTCTTTGGTTAAAGGCGCCGGCTGGCTTATTGCTGGTGCTGAGAAAATGGGATTGTCTTTCGGCCTTTCTCCGTTTGTTATTGGTGTGACGATTATTACACTCGGCACTTCGTTGCCGGAACTTGTTTCAAGCTTGTCGGCTGTGTTTAAAGGATTACCTGAGTATGTTTCATCAACGGCGATTGGATCTAATATCTCCAACATTCTTCTTGTTGTTGGCTTCGCTGCTGTTTTTGGTAAAAAGATTGCTGTTGAAAAGGATCTTATCGACATTGATCTACCCCTTGCGGTAATGGTAACCGTTCTTTTTATTGGTGTTGCTTGGGATGGTGGTGTAAATCTAATTGAGGCAATAATTCTTTTGAGCGGGTATGTGTTATATATTTTTTATGTACTTTTTCATAAAGATGAAAAAAGAATTGGTCGCCGAGTCAAGATTTTGGTCGAGGGAGACATCCCAACTCGACCAAAGATAAGCTACTGGGATTTTGTGTCCATTATTGGAGGGGCGGTTGCTTTAATTTTTGGAGCTAATTATCTTATTGATTCTGTTGGTGTATTTGCCACAATCTTGGGTATCCCACCGGGCGTTATTGCTATTTCCGTTGTTGCTATTGGTACATCGTTGCCAGAGCTTGTGGTGGCATCCCGGGCGACCATTGCCGGCAAGGGAGATATAGCGCTTGGCAATATATTTGGAGCAAACATTTTTAATTTATTGGTTGTTGTGGGTTTGCCCGCTTTGGTTTCCTTCATCCCGCTCGGACCACAGACTTTTAGTATTGGTTTGCCAATGTTGGCTGTAGCGGTGTTTTTGTTTGTTATTGTTGGTATTTCGAAACAGATTCATCTTTGGGAGGGAAGTTTCTTTTTGTTTATTTATGTTGTTTTTATAGCTAAATTATTCGGTTTGTTTTAGTTGATAGACAACACTCCTGTTTTGATATATATTATTTTCTATCCGCGTTGCGGATTTTTATTTTTATGAATCAAGACAAAAAAACAAAAATCGTAGCCACTATTGGACCGGCAAGTGAAGACCCCAAAACTTTAAAGAAGCTTGTTGATGCCGGTATGAATGTTATGCGCCTTAATTTTTCACACGGCGATTTTGCCGAGCATCAAAGGCGGGTAAATTCTTTTAGAAAAATTGCTCAAGATACAGACCGCAGTTTGGGGATTCTGCAAGATCTTGGAGGCCCAAAGATTAGGATTGGTGATTTTGATACTGAAACAGTAACTTTAAAAAAGGGAAAAACATTTATTCTGACGACAGAAAAAATTTTTGGTACGGAAGACAAAGTGTCGATTAATTATAAAAAATTACCGAAAGAAGTTTCTGCTGGCGATTCCATTCTTCTTGACGACGGCAAATGCAGGTTGGTTGTTAAAAAGATAGATGGAAGTGAGATCCACACATCCGTTGTTGTTGGTGGAAAAATTAGAGGAAAAAGAGGCGTTAATCTCCCTGACACAAGCCTTTCTATTGGTTCTCTTACACCCAAAGACAAAAAAGATATTGCTTTCGGTGTCAAAAACGAAGTCGAGTATATTGCCCTTTCTTTTGTTAGACGCGCAAGTGATGTGAGAGAGCTTCGTGCCATTTTAAAACGCAAAAAATCCAGAGCTCTTATCATTGCCAAGATTGAAACAGCTGAAGCTGTCGATAATTTTGAAGAAATACTGAAAGTTGCCGATGGGATTATGGTGGCTCGTGGAGATTTGGCCATCGAGGTTCCCAACGAAAAAGTACCGACTATTCAAAAAAACATAATCAATCGTTGTAATAGGGTTGGTAAACCTGTCATCACGGCTACGCAAATGTTAGAAAGTATGATTGGCGCTCCGGTTCCGACACGAGCTGAGGTTTCTGATATTGCCAACGCCATTATTGACGGCACTGACGCTGTTATGCTTTCGGGCGAAACAGCGCTTGGTCAGTACCCAATAGAGGCTGTAGAGGTAATGACAAGGGTTGCTATACAGCTTGAAAAAGAAACGAGTGAACAGCTTAATTTAAATGGCGGAGAAAATGATGCAGAGATAGTTACTGACTCTATCACTCAGTCTGTGGTTAAAACCGCTCATGACATTGACGCCAAGGCGATTATTGCCTTGACTGATACCGGTTTTACAGCCCGTATGATTGCCAGACATCAACCACAGGCAAGAATTTTTGCCCTTTCTTCAGACCTTCTAACCTGCAATCAATTAGCTCTTTCATATGGATGTACACCGATAAAAGTACTTAAATATAAAACAGTTCGAGATGCATTTGTGGCGGTTAAAAAAATAGCTCAAAAAGCGGGAGCCATTAAAAAGGGGGATAGAGTTGTTATTGCTGCCGGTGCTCCATTTCATGAGACGCCACACGAAACAAACATGCTTCTTGTTGAAGAGGTATAGCAAAACCTTGCTTCATCTCGATTTAACCTCGTATCTTCATACCTCTCTCATTCTCACTGCTTCGCTCGATGCTTTCGCACCGAGCTACGCAGTGTGAGAACGAAGGGTGACCGTTTATAAGAGTAATAGAGGAGTCGAAAAGGTTAGTCAGATATTTTCGAGCTTGCGAAGAAAATGCCGACAATCTGCACTGAGGCTGTGGACCTCGTTTTTTTAGTGTTCATATCTTTTTTTTGGGGTTAAAATAAAAAAGATGTACTTTAGAACCAGAGGATTTACATTAATCGAAGTTTTGGTTGTTGTGGCCATAATAGGCATTTTGGCTTCTGTGGTTTTGGTTTCTTTGAATACCGCTCGCTTGAAAGCCAAGGACACCGTGGTAAAAGCAGAGCTTAGAAACTTGCAGACACAAGCGGAAATTTTTTATCAAGATTTTGGAACTTTTGATCCGGGAGTAGGTTCAGGTATTTGCGAACAACCTATGACAGAGGTTGTTTTGAAAAAGATTTATCCAAGTTATGACACGGGTGATACCACAGAACAGGGAGAAATAAACTGCAATGACGATGATGACGGATGGGCGATTTCAGCACCTTTTTTTTACAAAAGACACTTATTGGTGTGTTGATGGAGAAAACAATGCAGTAGAGATAGATTCTATTATTTCCGAGGGTGTCTACATTTGTCCAAGTCCAAGTCCTTAATTATGGAGAAAAATACACAATTTTTTAAAAACAAAAAAATAACCCTAATGGGCTTGGGTCTTCTTGGGCGTGGGGTGGGAGATGCTCGGTTTCTGGCTGAACAGGGTGCAGATCTGATTGTAACTGATTTAAAGACACAAAAAGAATTGAAGGAGTCTGTAGAAGAACTTAAAGATTTTGAGAATATCAAATTTGTTCTCGGCGAACACAGAGAAGAAGATTTCATAAACACCGATATGGTTATTAGGTCAACGGATGTTCCTTTTTACAGCAAGTTTCTTAAGGTTGCCCAAGAAAATAATGTTCCGGTTGAGATGTCGACATCTCTTTTTGCAAAACTCAGCCCGGCAACAATTGTTGGAATTACAGGTACACGGGGTAAATCAACTGTCACTCATTTGATTTATGAAATTCTTAAAAACGCAGGTAAAACCATTTTCCTTGGTGGAAATGTTAAAGGTGTTTCAACATTGGCTCACTTGCCGGAAAGCACAGATGATGAAGTCGCTGTTTTAGAGCTTGATTCTTGGCAACTTCAAGGATTTGGAGAGTCTAAGATAAGCCCCCACATTTCCGTATTCACAACATTCTTCAGAGACCATATGAATTATTACAAAGGGGACATTGATCAGTACTTTCAAGACAAGGCGCAGATTTTTTTGTATCAAGAAAAAGACGATATTCTTGTTTTGGGCAAACAGGTAGAAAGTCTTGTTCTAGAAAAATATGGTGACAGAATAAAATCCAAAATAACCACAGCGACAACACTCGATGAGTCTGATGTTGGTGTGGGGCTTTTAGGGGAGCACAATCTGTATAATGCCGGTTGTGCTGTAGAAGCTGTAAGAGCTCTCGATATTAAGGAAGATGCCATCAGAGATACTTTAAAGAGCTTTAAGGAGGTTCCGGGGCGACTCGAGTATCTTGGGAAAAAGAATGGTACTGCTTTTTACAACGACACGACATCAACAACTCCAGAAGCCACTCTGGCCGGTCTGAAGGCCTTGAATGTTAAGTATGGTCGCAAGGTCATCTTGATTATGGGGGGTGCTGACAAAAATTTAGATATGACCGAGCTTATAGATTTTATTCCAAACAGCTCTAAAAAAGTAATTCTTTTAGACGGAACCGGTACTCAAAAACTGGATTACGAGAGTTGGGATATAGAAAACGGTGTTACTTTGGTTGATAGTATGAAGGAGGCCGTAAAAGAATCTGTCTCGAGTGCTTTTGAGGGTGATGTTGTCCTTTTAAGCCCCGCCTTTGCCTCTTTTGGATTATTTAAAAACGAGTTTCATAGGGGAGATCAGTTTGTTAAAGAGTTTGAGGGGATTTAAAAAAAGCCACCCGATTTTCTCAGGTGGCGGTTGTCCTTTTAAAAAAGACAACGAAAGATCTCTAAATGCTCACATCCGGGTGGTGGAAGACCACCACGCCATTGCGGTAGTTTGTCCGGTCTCTTCGGTACGAATGCCAACGCGGGGAGTTGTCTTCGTCTTTGTCTGAGAATGTGTCGAAGCCGTCGGTGTGAATGTTTTGAGGATTTACACCGGCATGTTCAAGCTGTGATCTGATCAGCTCAGACAACGACAGACACCCTTCTTGTGGGTCACCCTCGATGCACCGGTCTCCCCAGCATTTGCGGACGGTTTCGATGAGCAGTCTGTTTTTTGCTCCGTACCTCGGATGATCGAGCGGGTGAGAAAAATGGCAGGCTTTGATTCCGCAAGTAATGAACGCCCTGAGATACGGAGCTCTTCCCCCCATCGCTTTGACTGCCTCAAAAATGATGCTGTCTTTCGGATTGAAGTTTTCGTCCTTGAGATTGATGAGGCATTCTCGGCCGGTATGAAGAACCAGAACGCGGTTACCGTGCTTGTCCCACAGGACGGTTGTGGGGCAGTCGGCGCTCGCAATGAGAACCGCTTCACCGCGCTTAATCTCCACTCCGTCTGCCATTGCTCCGAGCAGGATTTCTCGGTCTCCTGTTTCGTTCCTCAGAAAATGGTTGAACTCGCCTCGGCCGGCGATACGCCGGTTGAAGGTGGACGGGTTGGGGGCATACATCCGGCGTGCGTCACTGGAATTCAGGACACACATCAGCCCCTGTACCGTTTGCTTGTGTTCCGGACGCCATTCCTTTCTGTCTTCCGGGATGCCTCTGAGCCCCCAGTGGTAGGGTGGGCCGTACATCTGGACGGTCACATCAGTCTCTTCAAAAAACGGGGTTGTGTAGTTTTTTATCGGAATCGATGAAATCGATTCAACTGCACTGTTCGCACGCGTCATAGCCGACTCCTTTCGGTTGGTGGATTATGGGTTTGTGTAAGCTGTTCTGCTAATTTTATAGCAAGTAACTGTATAAATGTCAAACATTTTTGTCCTAGTTTTTCATTCTTTCACCCACCCGCAACGGCTAAGCAAGTTGGGCTTGTGATGGCGGGCGGGCTCAAGGATTACGAATTACGAATTAGGAATCAGGAATTAGGAATTAGGAATCAAGAATTACGAATTAAAACACGAGCATATGTGTTT
>CAZROQ010000018.1:0-8087 GCA_964601755.1 uncultured Candidatus Saccharibacteria bacterium | reverse complement strand
GAAGTGAATAGCCACCCTCTCACGGTGGTAATACGGGTTCGAATCCCGTAGGGGTCACCTAAACAAAAACCACCCGAGGAGGCGTGGTTTTTTGTTTAGATCCAGGGATTCGAAAAGGTTAATCTATGATTTTGCGAAAGCTTGGAGCAAAATCATGAAAACCTGCACTGATCCTGTAAGGATCGAATCCCGTAGGGGTCACATTCACAAACTTCTTAATAATTTAAGTAGATATGCTCCAAAACCACTTCCCTAAACACTAAGCACTGCAGTCTTTAGTGTTTAAAAGGGCTATTTATAGCCAATTTTCAGCTTTTGAGTGTATCATAGGCATCATAATTAATTTACAAAATAATTTACAAAAATTATTTAAAGTGCGCAGAAATGGGCGGGCCATTCACCCTGTTGACATATCGCAAATAATTGTTTACTCTGTTTTTGGAACCCGTTAGACCTTGTTGGTCTAGCACAACCCCAAAGGAGGTGCATTATGCACACGCGTCTTGGTCTCTCGTTTCTTCTGGTTCTCGGTTTTTTGGCTACGAGTGCGCAGGCGGTCATCATTTCCGGTTTTGGAGATGGAACACCCACACCCATGGTCGTGCCACCCAGTGATTTTGGTGGGGCACTTGGCTGGGAAGTGGGCACATCCAGTGCGCCGGTTGAGGTGACTCTCGACCCCGGCGCCGGCCCGATCGCCAAAATGTTCGAGAGGCCTCCTGGAGAACTCGGCACACCGTGGGCTGATGATCACATCGGCGAAACCGGTGATGTCGGTCACCAAACTTTCTTCCCGGTTGATGAGTGGTTTATCATCGGCGAAGGACCTGAGTGGACTGACTGGCATGAAGAAGTCGGTACTCCCGGGTGGAAGTGGTCGTTTGCCTCTATTTTAGTTAAGAAACCGGGGGATAGCGATTTCTCGATACCTGACGGTTTGTTCACTGGGCCGATGAGCGGACCGTCTCCGGTTGTTGAGTTCTTTTTCGATCCGTTGCCGGTTGGTACTGAGGTATACCTGTCCAAAGAGCTTGTGTATGTTGGGCTGGATGGGTTACTAACGACGGATGACGACCCGACCCACGATATCTTCGATGGTGATCGAATCGACATCGCCGAGTACCCCACGCCTGAACCGACGACTCTGGTTCTCTCGACACTGACTTCCATCAGTCTTTTGTTGCGCAGACGACGAACTTAAAACGCACCTCTTGTCATTGAGGTCACCACATCCCGCTTTGTCTTTATGGAGAAGCGGGATTTTTTATTGCCAACCTACGCAAGATATTAGAAAATTTCTAATAATAATTTTCAGCTTTTGGGCGGATTCATTCTTATCCACAGATAAGTAGATAAAGTAGATATTTTTAATACAAAAAGGTGATATAATCTCTGTATGCCAAAAAAATATAATCACCTGACACCCAAACAAAGTTTGACTCTATATAATATTAAAAAGTATCTGGATGATAATGGCGTACCACCCACACTTGAGGAGCTTAAAGATCTCATAGGAGTAAAATACAAAAAAAGCGTGGTTCAGTTTCTGGATACACTTGAGGAGAAGGGCTATATAGCCAGATCACCCCACACACACAGAGGAATACGGCTTCTTGGGCAAGTTGAAGATTTGCCGAATTTAATCAGGGTTCGGCTCATTGGTTCCGCCGGTTGCGATAATGCAGAAATATTTGCTGAAGAAAATTATGACGATTCCGTGTTGGTTGAAAAAAGTTTTGTACCCCCAAACACCGAGCCGAGTGAGATAGTTGCCATAAGAGCGATTGGTAGCAGTATGGAGTCTGCCGGTATTTCTGACGGCGATCAAGTTTTAGTTGATATGACTGAAAATATTCGATCAGGAGACCGCGTTGTAGCAATTGTCGGTGAAAGCGCGGTCATTAAGAGGATAAAGTTTAATGACAACAGTGTTGTCTTAAACCCCGACTCGCCACACGATGGATATAAACCAATCATTCTTAAAGAACGCCCTCCGATAGTGGGCAGGGTACTGGCCGTCATTGATACTCAGCCGGATGATGTTGAAGTTGTCTATGATGATCATAATTACTAAATAAATTTGAGTTTATGGCAAAAAAGGGAGTAGCACAGAAGGCTGATCCGGAGCTTTGGGAGGCCTGCAAAGAAAAAGCAATTCAAAAAATGGGAGGAAAGTTTTCTGCCAGAGCCATGCAGTATGCCGTCAAGATCTACAAGGAAAATGGTGGCGAGTATGTTGGGCCAAAATCCGGAGAGAACAGCTTGTCTAAATGGACTAAAGAAGACTGGGATTATGTGGGCAAAGAGGGTAATAGTCGATACTTGCCCAAAAAAGCACGGCAAAGACTGACACCTGCTGAAAAAGCGGTGACAAGCAGAGCAAAAAACAAAGGCACAAAGGCGGGGAAGCAGTGGGTCAAGCAACCCGAAAAGATTGCTAAAAAAACTGCTAAATACAGAAATAAAAAATGATTGAATTTTCAGGACTTTTTATAATGCTTGCCGGTTTCATTATTGGCCTCGGAGCCGTAACGGTTATAGACTTGCTCGGCTTTTTGGGGCAAAAATCCAAGTACTGGACCGAGGCGACCACCCGAAGCCACAAAGTTACCAAACCGTTGATTTGGGTTGGGATATTTTTAGCCACTTTGGGTGGTGTTTTATTTTATTACGCCAGATCCGAAGAGTTTGTTGGATTGCCCCTGCTTCATTTACTAATCGCCATAGCCCTTGTTTTAAATGGAGTGTTTCTTTCTTTTAAAGTTAGCCCGTTCTTAGTCACTAGAGAAAAAGAAGGTAGGGCTTCAGATTTACTTCCAAAATCGTGGCAAAAGAAAATCATTTTAAGCTTTATTATTTCATTTATCGGTTGGTGGTCGGCACTTTTCCTTCTTGTTTGGTATATTCTCTAGATGAAAATACTTGATAAAAACTATTTTGAACGCCCTGTTCTGGAAGTCGCTTCTGATTTACTGGGTAAAGTTTTGTGTATGAAGAAAGATGGGGAAGTGGTGCGGGAAGTAATAACGGAAGTGGAGGCCTATGATGGCCCGAACGATCTTGCCAGCCACGCCTCAAAAGGTAAAACAAACCGTACAAAGCCGATGTTTGAAGAAGCTGGCACTATTTATATTTACTTAGTTTATGGTATGTACTGGATGTTTAATATTGTTACAGGAGAAAAAGATTATCCGGCGGCTATTTTAATTCGTGGCACAAAAAATCATAAAGGCCCCGGAGTTTTAACTCGAGAGCTTGGGGTAGACAAAAAATTTAATGAAAAGAGACTGGGGAAGAAGACCGGTATATGGATTGAAGAATCAAGAGAAAAGGTTTTCGGCAAAATAAAACAAACACCAAGAATCGGTGTTCTCTATGCGGGGGATTGGAAAGATAAACCTTATAGATTTGTGCTTGAAGATTAGGGAACTGTTTAAGATCCAAGCTCTTCTGAGACAATTCTTTTTACCATAGACCCATCTGCCATACCCTGAAGTTCTCCCATAACGGAGCTCATAATCTGTCCCATCTGTGGACTGTCTGAATCAGCTAGCTCGTCAATTGTCTTTCTAACAGTTGCACGGACTTCGTCTTCTGACATTTGTTCCGGCAAGAACTCTTCGAGTATCTTAAGCTCTGATTTTTCTTCGTTTGCCAAATCTTCCCGATTGCCTTTTTCGTACTGCTCTATCGAGTCCTTTCTTTGCTTGGCCAATCGACTGATTACTCTCACCACAGCTTCATCCGGTAGCTCTGTGTCCGGTTTTTTGCCAAGCTTCACAGCTTCGTTGGTAAGCTCTGCCAGAATTCCACGCATAACAGAAAGACGGGTCAGGTCTTTCTCTTTCATAGCACTCTGCATTTTTTCTTTTATGTCTTTATGCATAAGCTTATTTTACCTTATTTTAGGTTTTGATTCTATATTCTCAATTCGTAATTCGTAATTCTTGATTCTTAAAAAGCGAGAAGGAAACTTAAATGATACAATGGCATCAATGGAGATTTTGATTGTCATAACAATTCTTGGATTTGCGATTTTGGTCGCTTTGAATATCTACCTTTTTAGGTTTTTTAAGAATGCTCAAAATAAACCTCGAGATGAGCAGGGTCTCTCTTTGATTTTGCAACAAATGAATGATCTGACAAAAACAGTTGATCAAAAGATAGGAGAGACAAACAAGCAGGTTCACGATACTATGCGAAGCCAGTTTGGTGACTCTCAAAAACTGATTAAAGATGTCAATGAGCAGGTTACTAAGTATCTGCAAAATGTTACCAAAGAACTAACCGAATCAAACAGAACAGGCCAACAGGTTTTGCAGATTGCCGACCAGCTTTCTGATTTGGAAAAAACGCTCAAACACCAGAAGCAGAGAGGGAATTTGGGTGAAGCCTCGTTGGAGTTGATACTGGATAATGTTTTGCCTCCGACCCAGTATGATATGCAGTATCGTTTTCCAAACGGCGATCAGGTTGATGCGGTGATACATACTATGGAAGGAGTTATCCCTGTCGATGCCAAGTTTTCTCTTGATAATTACAATCGTCTTCAAAACGCCGTTGATGAAAATCAAAAAGCTGATCTAGAAAAACAATTCAAAGATGATCTTAAAAAACGCATCGATGAAACAGCCAAATATATTAGACCCAAAGAGGGCACTTTGCCGTTTGCTTTTATGTTTATTCCGGCTGAAGGTATTTATTATGATCTTTTGATTAATGAGGTGGGGGCGACAAATGTAAGCGCCCGCAATTTAATTGATTATGCATATAGAGATAGGCAGGTGATAATTGTCTCGCCGACAACATTTTTGGCATACCTTCAGTCTGTATTGCATGGATTTAGGGCCTTCAAGATAGAGAAATCGGCAAAAGAAATCGGCAAAAGGGTTGAGGAGCTGACAAGGCATCTTGATCAGTATGATGAGTATTTTAAAAAAGTTGGTACAGCTCTTAAAACAACGGTCAATCATTACAACAAAGCAGACAAAGAGTTACTCAAAATTGACAAGGACATTGTTCGAATTACCGATCAGGGTACAGGGATCGATTCATTGACGCTGGAGGCACCGGAAAACACGCGCAATGAGTAAAGGTAGTAAAAGTAGCTCAGCTCTTGCACTGGCGGGGCTTTTTTGGTAATCTTTCGACTACATTTATGGCCGAAAAAAAGACAAAAACAGAAACAAAGAAAAAGACCGAAACCCCAAAGAAAAGCGGGGGTTCTTCAAAAGTAAAAACTGACAGCAAAACCAAGACGGCTCCAAAAAAGAAGGCTGATAAAAAAGAAGCAAACAAAGATTTGTTTGCGGTCATTGAAACAGGAAGTAAACAGTACTGCGTATCAGAGGGAGATATTGTTAAGGTTGAAAAGCTTGATATTGAAGAAGGGAAAAAGGTCACTTTTGATAAAGTTTTACTTGTTGATGACGGATTGAATACCACCATTGGTAATCCTTATATTGAAAAGGCGGAAGTCACTGGCGTTGTTAAAGAAGTGGGAAGAGATAAAAAGATTGATGTTGTAAAGTATAAATCAAAAAGCCGTTATCACAAACGATACGGCCATAGGCAACACTTCACTAAAGTTGAGATTGAGAAGATTAAGTAGCTAGGAGGCTAGGACACTAGGTTGCTAGGAGGTTAGGATACTGGGATATTAGGTTGCTAGGAGGCTAGGAATTTTTCTGTGTAACTACGATATATAGTAGTCGGACCAAATAATGGTCTCGAAACAAGAAAATAAAAAAACGGGTTGCTGATCGTTGACTACGATATATCGTAGTTTTTTTGTGATCCGATTTATGAACCGAATGGGTTTTAATGTCGATTATTCCGCGTGTCTATTTTCGAGGGCGTTTTTTAGGGTTGAATCGTCAGAGTACTCCAGCTCGACACCTGTTGACAAACCTCTGCCCAGGGTTGATACAGAGATATTTCTTTCATCGGCCAAGGGTTTTATTTCTGATATCACATACTCGGCTGTGTGTTCACCTTCCGGATTTAGGCTCATAGCGACTATGACTTCTTTTAATTCGCTTGATTCTTTAATTTTTTTCTTTAGGTTTTCAATTCTGATTTTTTTCTCGGCCTCATTTTCTGAAAGTTTTAAAGTTCCTCCCAGTACAAAGTAAAGACCGTTAAATACATTGGTTTTTTCTATATTTTCCAAGTCTATATCATTTGGTACAACCATAAAGGTTCCCTGATCTCTGTTTGGATCTTGGCAAATCGGACAGGTTGCAGAACCTGTAGGACTCATAAAAAATCTGAAGCAGGTGTCGCAGATTGCCACGGATTGTCGTGCATTTTGAATTGTTTTGATGAGGTCGGCAATGTATCCTGAATTTTTCCTCAATACAAAATAAGCAAATCTTTGAGCTTGCCTAGGGCCGATTCCTGGAAACTGCCGAAAAATTTCTGAGAGTTTGTCAAAATCGCTCATTTTAAAAATCGTTCAGATCAGCGTCACCACCCGCGTCAAAGCCACTTTTATCCAACCTTACAAATGTGGATTTATTTTCGTCAAAGTAAAGTTCAGCCTGACCTGTTGGACCATTTCTATGCTTTTCAATCATTATATCGGCAATGTTTGGCCTGTCTGAATTTTCTTTAACCTTGTCCTCTCGGTGAATGAACATAACCACATCGGCGTCTTGCTCGATAGAACCTGAGTCACGCAAGTCTGATAGGCGGGGTGTTCCTCCTCTTTGTTCAACCGCACGAGAAAGCTGTGAAAGCGCCAAGACCGGCACATTTAGCTCCCTCGCCAGATTCTTAAGTGATCTGGATATTTCTGTTACTTGCTGAACCATTGAATCGCTCGCCCGAGTATCTGTTGGAACCATAAGTTGAAGATAGTCAACAATGATAAGACCCAAACCTTTTTCCATTTTTAAGCGACGAGCGACAGAACGCATCTGCAAAATGTTGTTACCCGGCTTGTCGTCAATAAATATCGGTGCCTTAGAAAGAACATCTAAAGAATCTCTAATCAGGTCAAACTCACTCTCTTTTGTAAGTTTGCCCGTTCGAAGTTTCCAAGCGTCAACTTTTGATTGAGCGGCAAGCATTCTGTCTACAAGTTGTTGAGAGCTCATTTCAAGAGAAAAGACACCGACAGGGATGTTGTGGTTAACAGCGGCTTGGCGGGCGACATCAAGTGCAAAAGAAGTTTTACCCATCGAAGGGCGAGCGGCTAAAATTATGAGGTCTGATTTTTGTAAACCTGCCAGCTTGTTGTCGATTGCCGGAAAGCCGGTTGGCACACCCCGAATCTCTCCGGTGGAGTTGTGGAGTTGGTCGATTCTTTCCCAAGCCTCGTGGAGGGTATCTTTAATATCGATAAAGGTGTGTACTCCGGAAGTATTGGTGACTTCAAAGATTTTCTTTTCAGCGCTATCGAGGATAACCTCAATATCTGTAGCCTCATCATACCCGAGTTGGGATATCGTTTCAGATGCCTCTATCAGCTTACGCATCAAGTGTTTCTTTTGAATTATGGTTGCGTAATGTTTGACATTTGCCGCAGATGGCACCGAGTTGAGTATTTCTGTTAAAGTCGTATCACCTCCGATAGAATCGAGTTTATCTTTTTCTTTAAGTCGGTTTGAAACAGACAAAAGATCTATGGGCATACTTTTGCCAAACAGATCTTGCATTGAATCAAAGATTATGGAGTGTCGGGTATAGTAGAAAGAATTTTTAGAGATTATATCCATAATCTCGTAAAAGGAGTCGGGTCGGAGCATAATCGAACCGAGAACCGCGACCTCTGCTTGCTGGCTCTGTGGCGGTATTCTAAGCCCCTGTCTTTCTACAATTGATTCCTTTGTTTTTGGCATTGTGCCTATATATTACCACAATGAATATTGTGGTTGAAAATTCAGTTTCGGGACATTTTGTTATTATTCTGTGGACTCCTGCAGTTTTTCTAATTTACGGCTTAACAAGCTTGTTTTATCCAGATCTAAAACTTCAAAACCCTCATTTTTTTAGGTGACAACCGTTTTCGGTGGTTTGCCACCAAAAAATCCGAAAATCAGGAATTTGGGATTTGAGCTTGTAGGGCAATATTGCCAGAAAAT
>CAZROQ010000017.1:0-8392 GCA_964601755.1 uncultured Candidatus Saccharibacteria bacterium | reverse complement strand
CTTTTGTTCATGTATGTACTCGATTGGGTCCTCGATGGTTACAATTTTTTCCAAGCGAGTAGAGTTGATGATATCTATCAAAGTCGCCAAAGTTGTTGTTTTTCCTTGCCCGGTTGGACCGACAACAAGAAAGAAGCCCTGCTTTTTACTGGCAAAGTCTTCCAAAACAGAAGGGACACCGAGTTCCTCGAGAGATCTTATTTTGCTTGGAATGTTTCGAAGTGCCAAAGAAAGCATCCCTCTTTGGTAATAAATATTTCCCCTGAATCGCGCCTTGTTTTCATAACCAAAAGAAAAATCAACTTGCTTGTATTTATCAAGAAGCTCCCTGTTGACCTGTGTCAAAAGCTGATCAGCAACCTGTTCAATTGCTCCTTTTGACAATGGTTCATGCTTGACCAGAGGCACCAAGAATCCGGAGATTCGAAGCATCGGAACACGCCCTTCAGTCATATGAAGGTCAGAAGCATCTTCTGCCAACACAATGTCTATAAGTTCATTTAAATCTGTTGCCATAAAATTTTATTTACCTTTTTTTTCTTCATACATCTTGCGAACCTCTTCGACTACCTCGGAAGGCACGGTTGTTGCTTTCACGATGTAACCGGTTGCTCCAAGCTCTTTGGCCCTGTCTATATTTTCCTTCTCCACCTGATTAGTAAGCATTATAACAACAGTGTCTTTTGCCAAGCCTTTCTCTCGAACCTGACTCAAAAGATCCAGACCGCTCATATCGGGCATAACAATATCAAACAAGCATATGTCAGGGTTTAACCCTTCTTCCAGTTTGGTTAATGCCTGAGTTGCGTCTTGCGCCGACTCGACACCGAAGCCCTCTTTTGAAAACTTGGTTGCGTACATATCGAGCAAGAAGTTGTCATCGTCAACGAGCAGTATTGTTTTTTTATTTTCTTCTGTCATATATTTAATCTTATTCTATCAAAAAACTAACCAACAGTACTTATCTCTTGATAAGGGATTTCACCCGCCATGGCTTTAATAATTGCATCTTCTTTTATGGTTAACATACCACCCGCTCGAGCTATTTTTCTGATATCTTGTTCTGTTGGTGAAATCAGGATTTTATCCCTAATTTCACTGGTCACCTCCACAACCTCCATAATGGCGGTTCGACCCCTTGTGCCGGTTGGGCAACTTGATGTCGGCTTAGCATCATAAACATTGGGCGACCACGCAATCTCACTTCTGTATTGCTCAGGGAGGTCTTCAAATTCTTTTTCAAACATCATCTGCATACTTTGATCTATTGGTACCGGTTCACCCGCCCCCTCACACAAAGTGGAGACTAATCTTTGAGCAATGGCCAAATTTAAAGTTGGCGCTATCAAGTACGGATCGACACCCATATCAACAAGTCGAGGAACGACTCCCAGAGCGTTGTTGGTGTGGATTGTTGAAAGAACCAAGTGTCCGGTAAGAGCCGCCTGAATAGCAAGCTGTGCAGTCTCCTTGTCGCGAATCTCACCAACCATAATAATATCAGGGTCTTGGCGTAAAGTTGTTCGAAGGCCGTTGGCAAATGTGTAGCCGATATCCGACCTCACCTGTGACTGGCTTATGCCTGAAATATTGTACTCGACAGGATCTTCCAAACTCAAGATATTTTTGTGCTCTCTATCAAGCTCCTGAAGCATGGCGTACAAAGTGGTTGTCTTACCCGAACCCGTTGGACCTGAAATCAAAATCATGCCATAAGGCATCGTGATGGCTTTTTTAATCAAATTGACATTCCTTGGGCTTAGACCAAGCTCATCTATACTTTTAATTCCCTGCTCTTGATCAAGAATACGCATCACGATCTTTTCACCGTAGTAAGTGGGAAAAGTTGACACACGAAAATCAATTCTACGGCCGTCAATCTTTGCTGAAAATCGACCGTCCTGTGGTTTTCTCTTTTCATCAAGACGCATCATTGAAAGAATTTTGATACGAGCAACAACCGCCGAAAGCACTTTTAAAGGAAGAACCAGGCTTGTACCCAAAACACCGTCAACCCTAAAACGAACCCTGACATTTTCGGCCAGTGGCTCTATGTGAATGTCAGACGCTCTACCCTCTGTCGCATATCTTAAGACGGTAGCCACGATTTTTGTAACCGGCGCGTCTTCAATGATTCTTGTTGCCTGAACATCTTTATCTTCAATACTTTCTGCTTCTTTTTTCTTTGCTCCCTTACTGTCCTCCCCGTCCTGATCTTCAAGTTCCGTTTCAAGTTCTGACAAAGCCTGAGTAACCTCTCCGGAAAGACTCTGATACATCTCAAAAACTTCCTGAAAATTTTTCTCGGTAATTAAATAGACATCATAAGGAATGTCTATTTTAGATGCCACAAAGTTTAGAGCGTCTCGGGCCTCTATATTCTCGGCATCGACAATTCCAACCTCTAAAGTGCCCTGAGATATACCAATCGGAACAAATCGATAGTAAGTAGCCGCTTCCTCCGGAATGTAATCTAGAATTTCTCGAGTTATTTTTTTAGGATCAACCGTTTTAGCCTCTAGACCGGAACCCTCCACCTTGATCTCGAGAATCTTTTTCGAATCAACCCCCATTTCAGTCAGCACCGCCTCAACACCGCCCTCTTTTTGGTCGGCTTTTTGTTTAATTTCATCTACCTCTTCCTCTTTTACAAGTTTTTCGGCAACAACTCTCTGTAATAAATCCATAAAAAATTAATTTACCGGAGCAAAAGGATCAACGCGACCCTGATTAGTTTCCGGGATTGGTCCCTTCATCTCTTCAAGTGAATTGAATACGGGATCTTCAAAAATTCTACCGTCAAGATCTATAGCCTGCATAGTATCCAGAGTCTCAATCACTTCTCTGCCGACCACCTGACCACGCTCTTCGGCTCGCGGTGCCGGCGCATCTTGCGCAAAGAAAAAGTAGTACCCGAGAGCTCCCAGAACGAGGATTATCATAGCCAGAACAACTTTGTTTTTTAAGATAGCGTCCATATTATTTCAAAGAATAAGTGCTAAATGATACGGAAAAATTATAAAGACCCCCTTCTTGAGGAGATAATCCAATCGAAACGACATCTATTATTTGCAAGCTTTTCTCTAAATCCTTCAAAAAGATTTTTGCCGTTTCATATGTAGCTTCAAAAGCAAAACCAATTTTCAAAATATTATATGCATCACCTCCTTCAGAAGCTCTTGAATTGTTTGAAGCTCCGCCGGTTTTACCTGATATGTCTATATTAGAAACAGAAATACCATTTCTTTTGGCTACATAATCCAAATCATTCAAAAGTCTGAATTGGTCAACCTCCTGCGGAAGGATGGTATTTAGCTTTTCAAGGTCTGTCTTGGAGAAACTTTCATATTTTTTTGATAGATCATCCATAAGCTCGTTAAGGTTTTCCGCCTTTTCGAGAGCGCTTACATACTCACTCTCTTCGGCACGCAATTTTTGAATCTCAGCATACTGAGGATCAATAAATCCAAAAAAAACAGCGATTGAGAGAACTATTAAAAGTAGTGGGGTGTATTTTTTCATATGTTTTCTCCTTCTACTTGATTATCTTCTTCTTGCACAGGTTCTTCATCACCGAAATCAGGTTCTAGAGCAGTGTCTTCTTCCTGCTCGCCGTCCACGCTTTCCGGTGTTTCAAGAACATCTCTATACAAGACAACTTCCGGTTTAATCAGAGCGCCCACATTAAACTCAACAGACTTTTCACTAAAACCGCCTTCGTCTGTTACCTCATTCACACTAATATCAGCAAAAAGGGTGTCCTTTATATTTTGATCCTGCCTCAGCGTATCCGCCTGAACGGCAGCTATTCCAAAGTTATCGCTAACACCGGTCATACTTACCTCCGCCGCGTCTCTGTTCTCTTTTCCTATTATAGCGAAGTTGGAAAACTGCATCTTATCCAGCGTATCTTCTTCCAGAATCGAAAAGAAATTAGACAAAGCCCAGTGACCGTTGACTATTCCTTTCACTGATCTCAATCTGTTATCGAGATCTACAAATTTTTCTATCTCCTTCTGATCTATTTTTTCAGTCTCTTGGGAAAGGGTCGTTTTCTTCTCTTCAATGCTCCCCTCCAAATACTGCTCGAAAAGAAAAATACCCAAAGCCAAAGCTGTGGTCGTTAAAAAGATTATTATGGAAACGAGCATCGGCAAACCCATTCCGCCATGGTCAATGGTTCGCTTAACACTTGGGGAAACACCTGATGTTCTGGGGATGAAGTTTTTTTGAAACTTTCTTTGAGCCATTTTTTAATTTATATATCTGCTTTTTATACTCTGTAAGGAAAAGTCGATTTTATAATTATATCACAACAATTTTTGATTATTTGGAAACCTTTTGTGTGGATAGTTTTGGCTAGTGTTCCGTTAATTTAATGGATCACTAAGAAACTTCTTGAAGCCTTCTAAGAGCAACCCCTACAGCCGAGGTAAACTCGGGGCCGGTCTCTTTGAGCGCTTGTTCAAGAAAAGCTGGGGTTTCAATTTTCCCAAAAGCGTCCCCGGCAATAACTTCTGTACTCAAACCCTCCTGTGCCAGCTCCTTAAAACCCTTTAAAGTCGAGCCTCCTCCGACCAGATAAATCTTTTCAACCTTTTTGTTGTATTTTTTTTGAAAATTAGTGATAAATCTGTTTGTATCGCTAAAAATAAGATTCAAAGAAACAGAAACAACATCTGCCATTTTGACATCAGCATCCTTGCTTGAAAGACCGTGCCCCCTCTTCATCTGTTCGGCCTCTGTTGTAGTGATGCCAAAATTGCTACCTATTGCCTTAGTAACATCTTGGGAACCCTTGTTGACAGTATGCGAAGCGCGGATTACCCCCCTCTCCACCAAATAAAGCTTCGTACTGGCGGCGCCGAAATCAAAGACAACCACTGGCTTGGGATTTTCATCCAGAATGGTTCGAGTGGTGCTAAAAATCTCAAGCTCAAAGAAACCCGCATTAAGCTGAGCTTTTTGAACAATGTCTTGAAAATTATTTAAAGTTTCGTTGTGGATAGCCACCATTAAAACCTCGGTGCCGGATTCATTTTTCTTGCCCCCCCGTTCCGCCGATTGGCTTGATTCTTCTTTAGGAACAACCATCCAATCAAGGGTCACTTCTGATATTGAAACCGGAATATATTTTCTGGCTTCAATGGGAACCATCTTGTCCAATGCTTTAATGTCATTTGTGGGCATTTTAACCACGGATGTCAAGCTCGATTCAAAAGGAATGGCCAGCCCACAGTTTTGAGTGGAAACCCCTGATTCTCTAATGATGTCCGACAATGCTTCAACAATTTTATTGTTTGACAACTTTACGGCCTGACCTATTTCTTTACCACCATAAGGACCGAGTGCTAAAGATCCGTAGGTATCCAAGACAGCCTTGCCATTCTTCTTTTTTATTTGGACAACCTTAATAGAAGACGATCCGATATCAATCCCCAAAACCGGCTCGCTCGAGCGGGAAAATATATTTTTCAAAAAACCTAACATTTGTTTTTATTTCTCAAATAAATTCAATGATATTATGAAAATAGCTTCTTAACTCTAATTGTAATATATGAGTACCCATAAATCGAGCTGGCTAAATGAGGATAACTCAAAAAAGCACGGGCGGTACCTTCGGAATTTTCTAGACTTCCTTTTCCCCAGAAACGATATCGAAAAACGCATTGACTCCCTGCCAGCTAGTCAACTTTTTGAAATATTACCCAAAGCCGAAAAATCTCGACACAATCACATTTTTTCTGTTTTTAATTATCAAGATAAAAATGTCAGAGAGATTATTTACTCCATAAAATTCAGAGGCAACAAAAGAATCCTCAGAAAAATTGGTTCGTTTGTGAGTGACGAGGTTGTAGAAAAATATAAAGATAAAATTATATTTAACGAAATCGAGAAACCCCTCCTTGTTCCCGTGCCACTATCAACAAAAAGAAAGCGGGAACGCGGATTCAATCAAAGCGAGAAAATAGCGAGAGTTATCTACAAACACAATCCCGAATTTTTTGACGGTATTGATGTCGGTTTGTTAAAAAGGGTCCGCCACACCAATCCACAAACGGGTATTAAAAATCGAAAAGAAAGACAAAAAAATGTCAAAGACGCTTTTTGTGTTAAAAAACCTAAAAAAATAAATGGAAAAACAATTTTGCTTATTGATGATGTAACCACCACAGGAAGCACCCTTAAAGAGGGTCGCAAAGCACTTAAAAAATCAGGAGCAAAGTGGGTCGAGGCGGTTACACTGGCTCATTAAAAGAAAAGTGGATGTGCACAACAGTCGTGCACACTACACACATCAACACAAAATCCCGTCTTGGTCGTAAAACCTCGAACGGGATTTTGCTTTCACCCAATTTGATTCCGCATACAATTAAGTATGTTTGCTCTCTTGGGTTACCTAAAACCAGAGCTGTCAATTTAGGTTTGAAAACCTAAACCAACGAATCAGGTTTTTATCAGTACTCGGATCGTTGGACCGTCATACTGATGTGTTTGGTCCCTCTCTCTCAAGAGTTCAACAAACACTAACTAAAATTATAAGTGACCTCTTGGGACAGTCAATTTGGAAAACCTGCACAAGGTGTGGATGTGGTGGGGATAGGTTAGGGGGCTAGGTTGCTAGGGTGCTAGGAGGTTAGGATGCTAGGTTGCTAGGTCGCTAGGATACTAGGGAAAAAACAGGTTGTTTGTCGGAGAGTATATTCGTAAGTACGCTCGTAAGTACGCTCGTTAGTACGCTTTGCCCTTCAGGCCATCAAGCACTTTCCAAATTTCTTGATCCTCTCCCCCGTCAAATTTAAAAAGCGCCACTCCGCGAAGTCCAAGCTCTTTGGCAAGCTCGACTTTATCCTCAACTGCCTCGGCATCACTCCATGTTATAAAGTTAAACTGCTCGTCGCCCATTGCCTCCCAAGCGCCACGGGTTCTGCGAGGAGTTTTCTTTTCACCCTCATCTATCTTTTCAAGCTCGTCGGGGTCATAGGTAAAGCCAATCTCTCCGGCGCTCGTTCGCTCCGGTTTGATGTTGAGTTTTTCCGCCACCTCTAAGCCGTAGCTTAAATTAAGCGCCCACAGTCTTCGATAGTCATATGTTCCACCTGAACGCTCAGTAACTTCGTACTCATATCCATATGTCGGGATTCCAAGCACAATCTTATCCCGCTCAATGGTTTGACTCGCCAAACGCACAAGCGACTCGACCCACTCAGGATCAGCGACAGGGGCATACGGCTCCTTGCGCACAGCATTTAGTTTTTTATCCACTCGCCCTTGGTCATAGGCCATAATCTCGACTCGGTCGCAGTACTTGTTCATCTCTACATAGTCATTGGCTCTGTCTGTTGCATCCGGCGGAACAAACAATCCAAGAGGGTATCTATTTTCAAGAGGCATCCGCGACTCGACAGTGCAGTACACCCACTTGTTGCCCATCCGCTGGTACAAGCCCTTCAAGAAAGTTGAAAAATAATTGATCGTCTCGTGACGCTTGGCCTCAAAGTCGATATCTATTCCGTCAAAGCCGAGTGCTTTTACGGTCTGCGCTATCTCGTCTTCAAGTGCCACCCGCTTATTTGTGTTTCGCAAAACAATATGTGTCGTATCTCCACTTCCCCACATAACGCTCGGCACGACCCAAACATTCTTTTCTCTGGCTTTCTTGAAAAGAGAAGTCCACGGCTCTTTGGTCAGCTCGGCTGTGTCGGCAATGGCGCCATTTGTTTTCATTGTGTATCCAAAAGGCAAAATACTCGTTAGTTTATCCAAATGAGGCAAAACATCTTCGGTGCTTGATGCCGTCTTCCAGTACGGGAGCCAGCCGGTTACTTCAAACTCGCCTGTCGCCGGCGCCGTCATTGGACCATCAGAAAGTCGGGCCGGGTTTATCGGATTTCTATCAACTCGAGCAAACTCTGCCTGTGTTTGCGGGCCCCAGACACCATAACCGTTGGCGGTTGTGCCACTGCAAACAATGTTGTGATCACACTGAAATTTTCGGACAGCCCTCTCTGTAACCGGACCGAAGTAACCGGTTGTATGACTTGCGTCCAGATACAGATAGTCAGCCAAACTCTCTTGAAGTTGAGTCACATCTCTCCCCTCCAGCCCGTTATACAAAGACCGTGCCGAAGCGGTGGCCGGAAAAACAAACACAAGCAAAACAAAAAATAAAGCTAGTCGCCAAATGATTTTCATAGGTTGATTATAGCAGATGCGGAGAAATGGGGGTTGAAGAGAAAAGGAGTTCCAGCGCAGGTTTAGGAAATTTTATAGTGGATTTTGTTTGCGGAGAGGGAGGGATTCGGCGTAGAGTTTCTAAACTCAGATTTCGTGCTTCGCACTCATCTTCGTTAAGAACTCTCTGCCCCGGCTCGGCGACAAGCCCTCCTCG
>CAZROQ010000016.1:0-8524 GCA_964601755.1 uncultured Candidatus Saccharibacteria bacterium | reverse complement strand
ATTGTACAGCAAAAAAGTTTTTTAATCTGGATAGCCGTCTAAATTTAACTTATACTGTAGTTATATATGGCTATTTCAAACAAGCTCGAGACCGCCATTTTATTTATGGGAGACATCCTCCTGTTTTCGGCGTCTCTTTGGTTTATGCTTCTGATTAGGTACGGCTCAGTTCCTTCGGAAAACCTCTTTGATCAACATCTTCTTCCTTTTTCAATTCTTTTTATCATCTGGGTCATAATTTTTTATATTGCCGGTTTGTATGAAAAGCACACAACCGTATTCAAAAGAAGTTTAAGTAAACTAATTTTTTCAACTCAAATAGTAAACATTGTTGTCGCGGTATTGTTTTTCTATTTCATTCCTTATTTTTCAATTACTCCCAAAACAAATTTATTCATCTATCTGGTTATCTCGTCACTGTTAATTTTTTTGTGGCGTTTTTATGGCTCTGAAACTTTTGGCTTTAAGAAGAAAATCAAAGCTTTGGCAATAGGGACCGGAGATGAGGTTGCCGAGTTGAGGGAAGAAGTAAACCAAAACCCAAGGTACGGACTTGTTTTTGTGTCTTCTCTTGATGTTGATGAGCTTGATGGGGTTGATTTTGAAGAAGAGATTCTACCCAGAATTTACAGTGAGAATGTCCACCTGATTGCCGTTGATTTGAAAAGTGAAAAGATAGCTCCGCTTTCTTCCCGTTTATATAATCTGATTTTTTCTAAAATAAGGTTCGTTGATATAAACAGTATTTATGAGGGTGTCTTTGATCGGATACCGCTTTCGCTTGTTCGTCACAACTGGTTTTTGGAAAACATCTCTGTTTCTTCCAAGCCTGTTTATGATGCTTTAAAGAGATTTATGGATATTTTTGTTTCTTTTATTCTTGGTTTTGTTTCTTTGCTTTTTTATCCTTTTGTCTATTTGTCCATCAAGATGGATGACGGTGGTTCTATTTTCATAACTCAAGAGAGGGTAGGTAAAGACAATCAGCCTATAAAAATTCATAAATTCAGAACAATGACCACCAATGACGGGGGAAACGAGAGTCAGGTGATGGAAAACAAATTTACAAAAATCGGGCCGATTCTTCGTAGAAGCCGGATCGATGAACTTCCTCAGCTGTGGGATGTGCTCAAGGGAGACCTTTCTTTGATCGGCCCTCGACCCGAGTTGCCTGCTCTGGCTAAAAAGTACGAAGAAGAAATTCCTTACTACAATATTAGGCATTTGATAAAGCCCGGGCTGTCCGGCTGGGCTCAGCTTTATCACAAAAATCCTCCGCGTCGTGTTGCTGATTTTGAAAAAACCAGAGGGAAACTTTCCTACGATCTTTTTTATATAAAAAACAGGTCTTTTGTTTTGGATCTTAAGATTGCTTTAAAGACATTAAAAACCTTTGCTACAAGAAGCGGTAGTTAAAAATATGAAAAATAAAAAAGTAATTGTTACGGGCTCTTCGGGATTTATCGGCAGTAACTTGGTAACCGAATTGTCTCAAAAAGGGTACCAAGTGGTTGGCATAGACATAGAAAATCCAAACCCAAGCAGGTGCAATCAAAGTGATTTTGAGTTTCAAAAAGTTGATATTAGAGATATTGAATCTTTAGAAAAAGTTTTTAGTGGAGCTTTCGGGATTTTTCATTGCGCGGCTATTCCAAGAGTTCCTTACTCGATTGAGAATCCTTTGGACACCAACCAAACAAATGTCACGGGAACTCTGAATGTTTTAGAAGTTGCCAGAAATAGTGGGGTAAAAAGAGTTGTTTTTTCTTCTTCCAGTTCTGTTTATGGCGATCAGGAAAAACTCCCTCTTACCGAAGATATGGAAACAATGCCCAAAAGCCCTTACGGCCTTCACAAATATATAGGTGAAAGATACTGCGTCCTCTACAGTCAGATATATGATTTACAAACCGTTAGTCTAAGGTATTTTAATGTCTACGGTCCGGGTCAATCGGCCGAGGGAGCTTATGCGTTGTTAATTGCCAAGTTTTTGAAGCTCAAAGATGAAAATAAACCTCTAACCATTACGGGAGACGGAGAACAGACACGCGATTTTACCCATGTATCTGATGTTGTTTGTGCAAACATTAAAGCGATGGAAAGTGATAAAGTAGGTATGGGAGAAGCTGTGAATATTGGTGCCGGTAACAATGTGAGTGTAAACAAAATAGCAGAAATGATTGGCGGTGAGATTGAGTACACAGAAGCGCGACTTGAACCAAAAGACACAAGAGCTTCAAATCAAAAAGCTCGAGAGCTCCTTGATTGGGTCCCGAAAGTTTCTGTCGAGGAGGGTATAAAAGACCTGTTTGATAGAGAAAACAGGTACATACTTTGATTTTTATCCTTTAAAGAGATAGTATTTCCAGAACTATGAATGGCAAGAGAATTACAGCACTAATAATAATAGGAATTTTTATTTTTCTTGGGTACTTTGTTTATGCTTCCCAATCAAAAGACAGACCTATGGGTCATTTTACATTTAAGCTCGGTTTAGATCTTCAGGGCGGTACGGAGCTGACATATAAAGCCGATGTTTCCGGTGTGGATCCTTCGGAAGTAAATGAGCGTATGGATGCTCTGAGGGAGGTGGTTGTTCGCCGAGTTAATAGTCAAGAAGTTGCCGGCGCTCTTGGAGTTTTGGATCCGGTGGTTCAAGTCGAGCAGTCCGGTTTGGGTATAGGAGGCGAACAAAGGTTGATTGTTGAGTTGCCCGGAGTAACTGATATAAAAACCGCCACGGAGATGATTGGTGAAACTCCCATCTTGGAGTTTAAACTCGTCAATTCCGATGTTTCGATTTTGGACGAACAGAATACCGCGACAAACACATCCTTATATATAGACATCGATCTTACCGGCAGTTTTGTCGAGAATGCTCAGGTAGGTTTTGACAATCATGCCGGCGTTGGAGGCGACCCCTATGTTTTGGTTGATTTTAATGATGATGGTAGAGAACTCTTTGCGCAAATTACTGAAAGCAATGTCGGCGAACAGCTGGCCATCTTTTTAGACGGCCGTCTTTTGTCTTCTCCGGTAATCAGAGAGGCCATTCCTGACGGAACCGCTCGGATAACCGGTGATTTTACCCCGACTGAAGCTCGGGAACTGGTGCGTGATCTAAATCTCGGCGCTTTGCCTGTTCCTATTGATTTAATAAACACACAAACCATTGGGCCGACTCTTGGAAGTGATGTTTTAGACAGGGGGGTCAAGGCTGGATTTATCGGATTGGGGATAGTGCTTATTTTTATGATTATTTGGTACAGATTGCCCGGATTGGTTTCGGGCTTTGCGTTGGCCGGCTATGTTTTGATGATGCTTGCGCTATTTAAACTGTTCTCAGTAACAATCACCGCCTCGGGTATTGCGGGCTTTATCCTTTCGATTGGTATGGCGGTCGATGCCAATGTTTTGATTTTTGAAAGAATAAAAGAAGAAATGAGATCCGGTCGCAATCTTGCCGATTCAGTAAATGTCGGCTTCGGAAGAGCGTGGCCGTCAATTAGAGACGCAAATATTTCAAGTATGATTACGGCGGTTGTTCTCTTTTATGCATTCGGACAGACATTTGTGAGAGGCTTTGCGGTGGTATTTTTCTTGGGAGTTTTGGTTTCAATGGTCAGTGCGGTTTTCATTACCAGAATATTACTCTTGGCTCTTTCCGGTGAAAATGAAAAAAAATGGCTCCGAAATATGTTTCATTCCGGTTTTTCAAGAGACAGCCAAGTAATTGATAACGGTTGATTTATGTTTGTAATAAGAAACACAAAAATATTTTTGACAATCGCCGGTGTTCTGATGTTAGTGGCACTTACTTCGGTTTTTGTTTGGGGCTTGCATCCGGGTGTTGACTTTACCGGAGGGACTATCGTTGAGGTCGGGTATCCTGATCAAAGGCCGGCTAAATCTGAAATCGAGGAAGTTGTTTCTCGATCTGTTCCAGAAAGTTTTTCGGTTAGGTCTGTTGGTGACGCGGGTTACTCAATACGCACTTCTTTTTTGAGCGAAGACGAAAGGTCGGTTTTGGTTGAAGCACTTGGTGAAGGAAAAGAAATAACCCTTGAAAGAGTAAGCTCCATAGGTCCTTCAGTGGGAGATGAGCTAACTGGCAAGTCTGAAATCGCCATCGGTGTTGTAATTGTTGCCATAATTCTCTTTATCGCTTTTTCTTTCAGAAAGGTTAATCGCACTGAAGAGGGTGAAAAGAAAAGTCAGGGTGTTTCTTCTTGGTTTTACGGATTGGCGGCTATTGTCGCTTTGATATTCGACACTCTTATTCCAACAGGTGTTTTTGCCTTACTTGGCGAATTCACAAACGCCCAAGTTGATATTTTGTTTATAACGGCACTGCTTGCCATACTTGGATACTCGGTAAACGACACTATAGTTGTTTTTGACCGAATCAGAGAGCGCTTGAATGACAACAAAGAACTTAATAGAAAAGAAGAGTTCAATGAAACTGTCGGCATAAGCCTCAACCAAACAGTTGTCAGGTCTATCAACACATCTTTGACCACCGCTGTTGTACTCTCGGTTCTTTTCATTGTTGGTGGTTCAACAACAGAGTACTTTTCGCTGACCCTCTTGGCAGGAGTACTTGCCGGTACATATTCCTCGATTTTCTTAGCCAGCCCTCTTCTTGTTGTTTTAAGTAAGCTGGGGAAAAGCAAAGAGCCCAAATAGGTATAATTAACATAACTAGATTATTTATATTAAATTTTTCATTTATGGATTATAGAAATGATTCTGAAACTATGAATGAGGGCGATCAAATTTCCAAGCCGGCTTTTGATTCTACTCTAGATCAACCCAAAGAAGGTGGTGGTGGCATCGCCAAGATAATAATCGTGGTTTTAGCCATTCTTATTGTCGGTGGTGGAGCCTATGCCGCTTACGATTATTTTGGCGGGAGTGAGAAACAACCCAAAGAGGTTCTATCTAAAATGTTTGAAAATTCTTTTGACTTGAACTCAGGTCCGGAAACGGTTTCTTTTTTGGGAGCAATGAATTTCAATTTGATGGACTCGGGTAATAATATTTTAGTTATGTCGTTTGACTTTGAAGGAACCAGCCAAAGCGCTGAAGAAAATATGGGTAGTGCCGATATGACACTTGGCGGAGATTTTGAGATAGATGTCGATGGGTCAAGTTTTTCGTTTGCCGTTTCAGTCGATCTAAGGCAGTTGGATGATCAATCATACTTTAAGCTCAATTCACTTGATGTAAATTCTTCCGGTTCATCCGGTTTTGAAGCGGCGATGATTGCAGGGATGGTCGAGGGTTTTTCCGAGCCTCTTAAAGATCAGTGGATCTCGATTGACTTGTCAGATATCGAGGAGAACCCGCTCATAGGTGCTCAACCATATTCAAGCGCATCCCCTGAGGATGTTGAAAAAATACTGCAGATTATAAATGAAGAAATAAAAGTTGCGGGGCTGTTTGAAGTGCTCGAAGATTTTGGGACTGAAAAAGTTCGCGGAGTAAGCTCGCATCATTACAAGCTTGAAATTCTTTTGCCGGAAACTCTGGATGCTTATTCGTTAATTTTAAAAAGGATGTTAGAGGAGGGTCTGATTGAATCACCCGACCCAACAGTGGATTTGAAAGATCTTGATTTGGAAATTGCTGAGTTTAGAGAAGAGCTCGTTGCCTCAGGTGTTGATAATCCGGTGTTAGAGGTTTGGATTGGCAAAAAGGATTATCTGCTTCGTAAAGTAACGGTTCCAACATATGTGATTGATATGGAAAAAATAACACCTGAAATTCAAGGTGGAGGAGAGGATTCTCTTTCGTTTTCTATGAGTATGGAATACTTCGATTACGGTGAGCCGGTAGATATTGTTGCACCTGCAGATGCCCGAAACCTTGAAGAAATAATGCAAGAAATGTTTGGTGGTTTGTTTATGAACGATACTGGAATGCAGGGAATGACTGGAGATGAAATGATGCTGTTTGAGGACCAGTTTTAAAAATCCTAAAAAAACTTTTTAACTGTTGACTCTTAAAACGAAACAGTTATAATACCCTTTACCTCAAAAAGCTTCGGCTTTTTATGGGTAGGGATGAGCCAGCCGAATTCAAATCTCGGTTGGTTGTACTCTTATATAAATTGATCTTTGAAAATTAAATAGATCACACAAACTTGAGCGAACTTGAAAAAGTTCGTGCAAGTCCCAATTAGAGCTTTGGATCAAAAGGTAAAAGGTTTGAGGTGCTTTCTTCAACCTTGTTTCGTTAACTTCTTTGATCACTAGATTAAAGGAGAATCACCTATTATTGTCTTGTCTGCGGACAGGACGCCCTTGTTTTTTTAAACAGGGTTCAAAATAAGAGTTTGATCCTAGCTCAGGATGAACGCTGGCGGCGTGGATAAGGCATGCAAGTCAAGGGGGCCCTTCGGGGCAACCGGCAAACGGGGTAGTAACACGTGGGTACGTACCAAGAAGTCAGGAATAGCCCGAGGAAACTCGGATTAATACTTGATATCTCTTCGGAGGAAAGATTTTTCGCTTCTTGATCGGCCTGCGGGCTATCAGCTTGTTGGTAGGGTAAAGGCCTACCAAGGCTATGACGGCTAGGGGGAGTTAGAGCTTGACCCCCACCATTGGAACTGCGACACGGTCCAAACACCTACGGGTGGCTGCAGTCGAGAATCTTCCGCAATGCGCGAAAGCGTGACGGAGCGACGCCGCGTGATCGATGACGCCCTTAGGGGTGTAAAGGTCTTTTATAGGGGAGGAAGTTTATTGACGTTACCCTATGAATAAGGGGCTCCTAATCTCGTGCCAGCAGGAGCGGTAACACGAGAGCCCCAAGCGTTATCCGGAATTATTGGGCGTAAAGGGTGCGTAGGCGGTTTTGTTAGTCCTGTGTTAAAACCCTCGGCTCAACCGAGGAGGTGCGCAGGAAACGGCAAGACTAGAGGGCGCGAGAGGTAAGTGGAACTCACGGTGTAGAGGTGATATTCGTTGATATCGTGGGGAACACCAAATGCGAAGGCAACTTACTGGCGCGCTCCTGACGCTGAGGCACGAAACCTAGGGTAGCGAACGGGATTAGATTGATCCCGCCACCGCGCCCCGTCGTAGATTTTTTTGAAGATCTGTGGCGGGGCAAAAAATAGTGGCAAACGGTGTCCCCTTCAACGGCGACGTTGAAGTGTGCATCCAGCTGTATCGGGGAACATCCGACAACATAAAGGTGTCTACCGCACCGTTGTCGGACAATCCCGAGGGAAGTCGGTCGTCTTTGGACGATTTGACCCCGTAGAGACTAGACTATGTTCTTGACAGAAGATGATTAACTTCATACACAATGGAATCATCTTTGTCTGAAAATGCGCGAGCGATCATCCTCGGCAGTCTCCTCGGAGACGGATCGCTTGCTGTAAGTCGAGGATATGTAAATGCGCGGTTTCAATTCCGCCATAGCATTAAGCAAAAAGAGTATTTCAGCTGGAAAGCTGAGGCTTTAAAAGAGATATGTGGTAAAAAATGCGTATGGCGCCAAGGTTCCCGTGCAGAACGCGACGGGTGGGGAACAATCAAGCTTCGTTTCGGGAGTAAAGCACTTCCGGAACTCACGGAGCTCTCTGTTCTCACACGCCGTGGCAAAAAGAAGACAGTGAGGCGTAAGTGGTTAAATCAACTTACCCCTCTCTCTTTGGCAATCTGGTGGTGTGATGATGGCTCGCTTGTATCGCATACAAGGCACGGCGTCATCTGCACCGACGGATTCACTCGCGAAGAGGTTCAGATTCTGAGGAAATATCTTCGAACCGTATGGCATATTTCTACAGCGATAACTCGAACATCTCGTGGGCATTACCGGATTTCGATTCGGTCTAGAGAAGAGCTCAAGAAATTCTTAAGAATCATACTTCCCCATATTCCGGTGGAAAGTATGCTTTATAAAGCAACTCTTCTGTTCAAAAATATACATAGTCAACAACGCTGGATCTCTGAAATGACCAATCTTTCTTTATTTTCTAAGTCGACCATAGAATCGATCGTTCGAGGACGGAAAAAAGAATTTGCTCAATTCAGAGAATGATATAGTCCAATCCTTCTGGTAACAGAAGGTGTCATATAAATGACCCCGGTAGTCCTAGGTGTAAACTCTGTTCTCTGGCTTTTTGGAGTATCGACCCTCTGAGAGGCGAAGCTAACGCGTTAAGAGAACCGCCTGGGTAGTACGGCCGCAAGGCTAAAACTCAAAGGAATAGACGGGGACTTGCACAAGCAGTGGATCATGTGGCTTAATTCGACAACAAGCGAAAAACCTTATCCAGGACTAGAAACCTATGGGAATATATATGGAAACATATATAGCCTTCGGGCTCATAGGCAGGTGTTGCATGGCCGTCGTCAGCTCGTGACTTGAGTTGTTCCCTTAAGTGGGGTAACGAGCGCAACGAATGGTTTGATGCACTCATAGCTGCTCTGATTGGAAAAGAGATGGATAAGCTCTATGGATTCCTTATGGAACTGTTAATGTACATACTTGCAGGCCTTCTTGGGTT
>CAZROQ010000015.1:6786-8576 GCA_964601755.1 uncultured Candidatus Saccharibacteria bacterium | reverse complement strand
TATGAATCCTCGAAAAAATAATCCATTTTGGGAGGGAATACTGGGAGGAGCAACCTCTTTTATCATTTTCGGGTTGGTTACTGCGGGTCTTGTCTATCATCACCGTGTGGATATTTTTAGTATTTTTGCCTCTGATTACGCGCACCAGTTAAACCTTTCTGGAGAAAGCCAAGTTGGAGAAAATCCTTTGGCGGAAGAATCAAGAATCGTCAATGTTGTGAAGGAAAGCAGTCCTGCTGTTGTTTCGGTGGTGGTTTCCAAGGAAGTTCCGGTTTTTGAAACTTATTACGAGGATTACAGCCCATTTGGCAATGATTTTTTTAGAGATTTTTTTGGGGGTGATGATTTTGGTTTTCAGATTCCCAGATACAGGGAAGAAGGTACCGAGAAAAGACAAGTGGGTGGCGGAACCGGTTTTTTGGTATCCTCTGACGGGCTTATTGTGACAAATCGCCATGTTGTTGTTGATGAAGATGCTGAATATTCAGTTTTAGCAAATGATGGAAACACCCATAATGCCGAAGTCTTGGACAGAGATTCATTTCTGGACATCGCTATTCTAAAGATCGAAGGTGATGGTTTTGATTATTTAGAATTTGGAGACTCGGAAAATTTAAGCCCCGGTCAAACGGTTATAGCCATAGGCAACGCTCTTGCCGAGTTTCAAAACTCGGTATCGGTTGGGGTTGTTTCCGGTCTGTCTAGGTCAATAGTTGCGGGCGATATGTTTGGTCAATCGGAGCTTCTTGAGGGTGTTATTCAGACAGACGCAGCTATAAACCCGGGAAATTCAGGAGGACCGCTTTTGGATCTTTCAGGAAATGTTATTGGGGTTAATGTTGCTGTGCAAAGGGGTGCGGAAAATATCGGTTTTGCGTTGCCGGGTATTGCGGTTGGGAAAATAGTTGATTCGGTCAAAGAGTTTGGCGAGATAGTCAGACCTTTTTTGGGTGTCAGGTATGTCTTGGTTAACGAGGCTATTGTTGAAAATGAAGATCTTGAAATTGATTACGGGGCACTTGTTGTTCGCGGAGAAACTGAAGAAGATTTGGCGGTTGTTCCGAGATCACCGGCAGATGATGTTGGCGTTGTTGAAGGGGATATTATACTGGAGATAGACGGCACGAAGATAGAAAAGGGTAATTCTCTTGCTTCGGTGGTTAGGGAGAAAGGCATTGGAGACAAAGTTGCATTGAAGGTTTGGCGTGACGGAAAAACACTGGATTTGCTTGTTACTCTGGATAAAGCACCTGAGAAGTTTTAACATCAAGAGCGCTGGGTGTTCTCAAAATAAGATTTAAACATGATTTAAATACGATTTAAATCGTATTTTTTAATTTTGTACAAAGGGCACTTTCAGAAGTAGCAAAAAAGTATTTTCAAATAATAAAATGAATGAAGAGCTATTTATTTTTCTATCTATATATAGATACATTTCTAACTATATATAGATAGAAAATGTTTATTTATTTCCTAGCCGAGCCACATTTTCTTATAACACCCACACCTTGTTTCTTAAAAACCTTACTATATATAGTAAGGTTTTTGGGCTGTTCCGGCGGGGGGGGGTGTCTGCTTTTGTTTTGTGTTGGAGGAAGCCGGATTTTGTTGTGGAGTTTAGTGTCGTTTATGATAGAATATTGACTTATGAATCAGGTGTTTATTCAAAGGGTTGCCGGCTTTCTTTCAGTGGTTTTGTTGATTGTGATGGCCTACGGCGGTTATGAGTACTACCTTTTGTCGGAAGATTTCGAGGTGTATAGACAAAATTCTCTTGAAAAACAAGAGAA
>CAZROQ010000015.1:355-6776 GCA_964601755.1 uncultured Candidatus Saccharibacteria bacterium | reverse complement strand
GGTGTCATAAGGAACTTGGAAGATGATAAGGCGCTTTTAAGTGAAGCTCTTGAATCAGAGAAAAATAAAGTTTCTCAGATAGAAGATCAGCTTGAAGACATAACGGGTGAAGTGGGAACTTTACAAAAGCTTCAAGAAAATGAACCGGAGCTTCTTCAAAAATACTCCAGAGTTTACTTTTTGAATGAACACTACCGCCCTGACTCACTTAAAGAAATACCAAAAAAATGGAGAGTCCCGAAAGATGATGATGAATTTATACATTCTAAAGTGTGGCCTTTTCTTGAGGATTTGTTAGAGGAAGCGGAAGATGACAATATTGATCTGAGGATTATTTCCGCTTTCAGATCTTTTGACGAACAAAGAGAAATTAAGGGAGGATATGACATTGTTTATGGAGAGGGCACAGCAAACCAGTTTTCTGCTTCACAGGGGTACTCGGAACACCAGCTGGGCACAACCGTTGATTTTACTACGGAAGACCTGGGTCAAAACTTTGAAGAAATTGAAACAGACGAAGCCTTCAAGTGGTTGGAAAAAAATGCTCACAAATACGGTTTCACTCTTTCTTATCCGAAAGGTAACCAGTATTACATCTATGAGCCGTGGCACTGGCGGTTTGTCGGTAAAGATTTGGCGGACGATCTGGATGATGACAATAAGTATTTTTACGACTTACCCCAAAACGAGATAGACAAATACAGAGCTGATTTTTTTGAGGATTAGTTTATTCGCGTCATTCGCGTGTAATTCGCGTATTGGCGTCGCTTTTTCGTGTAATTCGCGTATTGGCGTCGCTTTTGCGTATTGGTGTCGCTTTTACAGGTTGTCCAGCTCTGCTTCAATATCTTCCAACTCTGATTCTATGTCAGAGAAATCCTCTGACTCTATTTCTGATTCTATATCAGAAAGATCCAGTTCTTGCTCCTGTGTTGTATTTTCAGATTTTTCATGTGTCATTATCGGTGCTGTAACATGGTTAGAAGGTTGTGGCCAGTAAAATACCAGTGCTCCAGCAAGAATGGCAATTGACAGAGAAGCGAAGATATAAACTACAGATTTGCCTTTGTCATGTTTTGATTCTTCTTGTAAAGAAGCTACAGATTCTTTTTGATCGTTTGATTCTTGATTGAAATCTACTTTTTGCATAGTCTTTTTTATTTTAGTAATTTTTACTCTTCTGTACTCTCAGATTCTTCTTCCGACTCTTCAGTGTCGTCTTGATCCTCGTCCACAACATCGGTATCTCCACCGATGTCATTTTTTAATGTCCTCACTACTTCGAGGTATGCTTGTTTGGTTTCTCTCAGGCTATCTCGTGCGGTCTCTATAAGCGCTCTGAGTATTTCTGCGGATGTTTCGTCACTGTTTATTTGATTTCTCAGCTCTTCTTTAACCGCCTGTATTTCATTTTTTGATACTTCAAGGAGTGCGTCTGCTTCCGCCAAGGCATCAATTGACGGCTCAACATCATATCCGGCGGAATTTGCTCGTTCTATTTTGTCATTTAGGTGATCTGAAAAACCATCCAGTCTATCGGTGAACGCATCTAACGAAGCCAGGATCCTCGATGAAGCGTTTTCAATAAACCCCCTTGCTCTATCGGTTAATCTCTTTTTGATTTCTTCACGATTTTCTAGAAGTTGCTCTTTCTTTTCTTGCCATCTTTCTTTAACATCTTGACGCCTTTCCGTAATGTTTTGTTTTATCGTATCCCTTCTTTCTTTGACTGTTTCTCGAATCTCATTCCTTCTTTCTTTAACATTTGATTTAATCTCGTCTCTTCTTTGTTGCACATTCTCCTTTATTTCTGTTCTTTTTTCTTGGGCATTACTCCGCACAGCGTCTCTCTTTTCTCGCGCATTCTCCTCTACGGTGTTTCTTTTTTCCGTTATATTTTGGCGAGTATCTTGCCGTTTCTCTATTAAGTTGCTTCTTTTTTCTTGTATGGCTTCGGCTCGTTCGTCGGCAGTGGTGTTTTCTTGAGACAAAGCAATTGCCGGCAAAGCAAACAGTGTCAAAACCAAAAACAAACCAAATTTTTTATAATTTCTTTCTTTCATATTTATAGACCGATAGATAATAGTAATATCTTAATTATAAGCTTACCGCTTGTGATGGTCTATACCTGCTTTGTGGATTTCTTTGAACTGATTTTTAACTCAGGCTTTTATCGGATATGATTTCTCCGTCCTCAAGCCGTATTTCTCTGTCAGTTTGGTCACTGTATTCTTTTTCGTGGGTAACCATAATGATGGTCTGTCCGGCTTTGTTGAGTTCTTTGAAATAGTCGAGTATTACTTGCGAGGTCTCAGAATCAAGGTTTGCTGTGGGCTCATCGGCAAATAATATTTTGGGAGTATTGGCAATGGCTCTGGCGACACTAACTCTTTGTTGCTCACCTCCGGATAGTTGGCTCGGGCGATTTTCCAGACGGCCACCCAACCCAAGGCGGGTTAAGACTTCATGGGCTTTTTCTTTTGCTTCGGCTTTGTCCATACCCTGCATTAGCAAGGGAATCATAATGTTGTCTGTTGCTGTTAGTTCTTCCAAAATTGCGTAGTCCTGAAAAACATAACCGAATCTGGTCAGTCGAAATAAAGTTTGTTCTTTGGGATTTAGTTCATTAAGGTCTTGACCGTCCACCATGACTTGGCCTGTCGTTGGCGAATCAAGCAGGGAAAGCAGGTGTAAAAGTGTACTTTTTCCAGATCCGGAACGGCCGATTATCGATATGAACATTCCATCTTTAAATTCAAGATCGACACTTCTAAGTGCGTGTGTTTCTATATCTCCCGTAAAATATGTTTTTGATAGGTTTTTAGCTTCTAGCATATTTATCTTCCTAATATCGCGTCAAGGGCGCGTTTGCCTACGACAATCCTCGCAGGAACATAGCCTGCGATTATTGTCGTGATCATAATCAAAGTTGCTCGGGTTGTCGTGCCGACGGTTGTTACTGACAAAATCCCATCACTAAACGGAAAGTCTATCGGGTTTGCTTGGAAGTAGGGGACAAGGACAAGATAAACCAACAGGACTCCTATGAATATTCCAATTGTTGAATAAAAAACAGATAAAAGTACATAAGAAAACTCAATTGCCAGATTGGTTACTCCTATACCCTTGAGTATTCCTATTGATTTTTGTTTTGTTATGGCGGTGATGAATATGACAATAAATATAGTTATGGAAGCAACCGCCAAGCCAATGGCGCCAATAACATTTCCAAGCGTTGTCATGGTTGTTTTTATATCATCAAGAAATCTACCGATCGCTTCTTTTGCGGTTCGGACAAGAGCAAAATCAGAAACCCCTCTTTTTGAAATTGACTGGGCAACCATTTTTGCATCTGCACCAGGTTTTATTTGAACGGCTATTTCCCCCAAGTTGTAGTCATTTCTTTCTATTAATTTTCTTAATTCAGTATCTAGAATATATGCTCTTAGGGCAACTTGATCAGCCTTGCTCCTAACGATGCCTTTAACGGTCATCTCTTTTTCGATTTCGTTTATTTTTAGAAGTATCTTATCTCCCGGGTATATGTCAGAAATGGTTTCAAACCCAGTTCCAACAGGGAGGTATCTGTCAACAAGGTAACCACCCAGAATTATCTGGTCCTCATCGTCAGAAAGAAGGTATTCTCCTTCTATCAAATTTTTGTCCAAACCGGTTACTCGCGATTCGACAATAGGATCAATGCCAACTACTTGCGCCGAAGCAGAGTCCGGCAGTTTGTTTGTTTGACCCAGATCTCTTTGGTAGTTGCCTTCTATGGACCCGCTTGCCAAGTATCGCGCCGAGTACCTTTCTATTTCGGGTATGCTATCGAGGGTCGCCATAACCTGAGAGCTTTGTTCGATGTAGCTTTTGTCAGGCAAAGTGGAAATTAAAATATCACCCGCATATTCTTCACTAAAAGATGCTTCTGAACCGGCAATAAGACCGACAAGAATTCCGGTAATAACCACTAAATTTAGAAAGGTGAGTATCATAACGGAAACAACCAAAACGGTCATCCAAATGTTTGCGTGGCGTATATATTTTACTGCCAAGAAAAAACCTACTCTTAAAGAATTGAGCATTTTTTAACCCTCTTCGGGGAGTCTTACAACTTTTTCTCCTTCACTAATACCGGAAACGACCTCAACAAGTCCATTGCTTCCTCTAAAACCGATAGTTATTTCCCTTTCGGTAATTTTATTTTTTGATTCAACAACCTGAACCACTGCGTTGTTGCCGGTTCTTGTCACCAAAGATTCAAGTGGTACGGCAAGAACGCTTTCTTTTTTGCCGGAAATAACTTTTATATTTGCTGTCATACCGGATCTTAATTTTTCATTGAGTGAGCTTTCTGAGAAGTAAAGAGTGGTGCTGTAGGTTGGCACATTGTCGATGGTTGTTTCTGCTCGGTCTATATCAGCCACCGTTGCGGGGAATATCTCTAGTAACCCGAAAGCATCGAGGGTTATCTCAGCCTTCGAACCTTCTTCTATGCCAATTATGTCCAGTTCTGAAACATCTCCTTCAACCTCGAAATCTTTGTCAGAGATCATCTCAACAATGATCTCCGTTTGGGCAACGGTTTCTCTCGGTTCAAAATTTACTTTGGTAATAATGCCGTCAAACGGCGCTTTTATTAATGTTTGAGATAATCTGGCTTGGGCATCCACCAGCTCTGCCATAGCTTTGTCTACTTTGGCTTGCTGGATAAGCAGATCTTCCGACCGAGTGCCTTCTTTTAGTAAATCCAGTTTGTCGGACTCTTCTTTGAGTTTGGCTTTTGTTTCTTCGTAAGACTGCTGATTGTCGGTTAGGCTTTCTAGTGCGGAGGCAACATTTTGCCGAGCGGTGTAAATTTGGTTTTTCTGCTCGGTAGTTGCGTTTGTGTCTTCATCACTGACCGCGTTTGTAAGGTCTGAAAGAAAATCTCGGATAAAAGCCACTCTGGTTATTGTTCTTGACGCTTGTTCATCCAGATCGCCGTCAATGCTGTAAAAATCATTTTTTTGTTCTCTTTTCCATTTATTTAGATATTCATTGATTTCATCTCGGTCTTCTTCTATGCCACTTTTGGAGTATGTCCCGAGCGATAGTTTTGGATCGGTGGAGGTTCTGGAGAAAAACTGGTCTGCATCTTTGCTTATGGCGTTTTGGGCCGTTTGATAGCCGTCAATGATGCTCAAATAAAGAGAATTTTTATTTTTGCTTGCTGATGCTTGCGCAGACAAAACCACTGACTCTTGTTGACTTATTTCCTGAGGGCGGGATCCGTTGGTGAGTTTTTCAAGCTCGGCCTCTTGTGCCAAAAGTTCCGATCTTGCTTCGGCAACATCGGCAACTTGACTTCCATTTTCCAAACGGGCCAATTCATCTCCTTCTTTAACAAGGTCATTTTCTGCGACTGTAATTTGTGCAATTCTACCCGCTCTATCAAAGCCCATATCAACACTTTCTGCCGGTTTGACTTTTCCTGAAAATCTAGCTTGTTTTTCTAGATCAACTCTTTTTATTTCGTAGGCCTCGATTCCGTTACCGTTGGTTTTTATAAACGCAAAAGCACTGCCTGCAACAATCACAATGACAGCGCCCAAGATTAAAACTTTTCTTTCAAGTATTTTTTTCATTCCGTTTCTTATGCAATACCAGACACAATTTTAACATACCGTTACACCATTATCCACGGAAATTTTCTTACGGTTGTCCTTTTTTTCGGAAATTGTATAATCAAAGAAGTTATTTACTTAAAAACTTTTTATGAATCAAGGTACTCTAGTTTTTGGTTTTATAATAGCGGTTATAGTGGCTTTTTTCTTTTTATTGAGCAGTATGTTTCAGTCTTCTTTGTCTTCCTTGGGAGAAGATGTGGCTGTTTTTTGGAATGAAAGAATATTAAGAAACGCCACTGCCACTGATGAGCTTGTCATCAAAAGTCCGGCTTTTGAATACGGCGGAGACATACCGGAAAAGTATTCTTGCTTTGGAGAAAGGGTTAACCCACCCCTAGTCTTTGAAGGGGTGTCAAGTGAGGCAAAAAGCTTAGTCTTGTTCGTCCATGATATTGACTCAGAAACAGAAGGCGGTTCTTATAACTGGGTCGTCTATAATATCCCGTCTTGGGTTACAAGTGTTGATTCGGGTTCGATACCGTGGAGTACCGAAGGGCTAAACTCGTCTGGCAAGATTGGTTACAACGCGCTTTGCAATGTTGGAGAAAAGCATACCTACAACTTCACCCTGTTTGTGCTAAGTTCGACTTTGGACTTGGATGAGGGGGCTACATTCGATGATGTTATCAGAGAAATGAAGGGTAAAACCATTGGCACGGCAACACTTAAAGGTGAGTTTGGTAAAAGATAAAGGGCGACATCAATAAACAGAGCGACGCCAATACGCAAATGACAAAGCGACACCAATACAC
>CAZROQ010000015.1:0-345 GCA_964601755.1 uncultured Candidatus Saccharibacteria bacterium | reverse complement strand
ACGAATTGCACGCGAATTATGCGAATGACACGAATAAAAGGAGCGACACGAATGACACGAATATAGGTGGGTATTACAAATTGTCTAAAATGTTGTATGTTAAAAGATATGAAAATAAATCTAAACAAAACTGAAAACTTTGACCTTACTCCCGCTATCTCTGATTATCTAACTAAGAAAATAAATTCTCTTGACAAGTATGTTAACTCTCGTGATGAAAGTGTTATTTGTGATGTTCAGATAGGGAAGTGGACAGAGCATCACAAGACCGGAGACGATCTTTTTTACTGCGATTTAACCGTTCACACCGCCGGAAAATACTTTAATGTTAAACAGGAAGAGTCT
>CAZROQ010000014.1:0-8703 GCA_964601755.1 uncultured Candidatus Saccharibacteria bacterium | reverse complement strand
GGGTGGGAGTTAGATTACAATCGCTTTCGTGTTTGGTTATCAGATAAATACAATGTAACGCGGGCGTATATTTTTATAGGATACATAGCAAGGCATCGGGATTTGTATACATCTTTGCAAGAAGCTGGGTTCACGCTTGTTTTCAAAGATGTGGTTTATGACGGTAAAGGTAAGCCCAAGGGGAATTGTGATGCAGATCTGGTTATTCAGGCAGCACGGGATATGTATGAGAAAGGGGTAGAGAAAACAGTACTCGTATCGAGTGATGGGGACTATATGTCGCTTGTAAAGCTATGGCAAGAGAGGAGGGTGGAGATATGTATATTATCACCAGCACAACCGACTAAATGCTCGCTTCTTCTTAAAAGAACGGGTGCCCCGATTGCATATCTAGAAGATCAAAAATCAATACTTCAGACAAGATAAAAGAAAAGCCCCCAGCCGAGACGAGCTCGACAAGGGTCTTTTCGTGGTGATATATGCAGTATACCTATTCTGTTTTGCAAGTCAAGGAACCCGGGAACAAGGAACTCGGGAAAAGGTGTCAGGTACCTTTTCCATTAATTTTTAGATTAGAACGATATTGTGCTAATCGTATCATTTTGATACGATTAGAGGTACTAATTGATACGATTATGATACACACATCAGAAACTCAGCAAAGTATATTGCATATTTTCTTACGCCACGATAGCCTGTCATCATCACAAGTTCATAAAAAGCTTATAGAGAAGGGTGGTAGTGTTTCGCTTGTGACAGTCAAGCGTGAACTATCGGACTTGAAAGAGCGCGGTTTACTGGAAACCTCCGGTGCGGGTCGATCTGTAACCTATACAATACATCCACTTGGAAGACTGTGTGTAGAGATTGGCGCAAAAGAGTATACCTCAATTGATCCGGATAAAAGATATGGCCTGAAGGATTTCAACTTCGATCTATTCGATGCTTTTCCCGCTCAGGTGTTTACTGAACAGGAGCTTGAGAAGCTTGAAAAAGCACGAGAAACATATCTACAAAATGTTAATAACTTGTCTAAAGCTCTTGAAGAAAAAGAGTTAGAGCGATTCGTTATCGAATTATCATGGAAGTCGTCGAAGATCGAGGGAAATACCTATACACTGCTTGATACTGAGAAATTGATCAAAGAAGGAGAGCGTGCTCCTGGACACGATGAACAAGAAGCACAAATGATACTCAATCATAAAGATGCTTTTAAGTTTGTAAGAGAAAACAAGTCTTTGTTTAAGAAGGTGTCTGTTGCACATATAGAAGAGTTGCATAGAGTTTTAGTTAAGGGGTTGAATGTTAATTACGGGTTGCGTAATAAGCCGGTTGGCATAACGGGTTCGACATATAGACCGCTTGATAACTCACATCAAATTAAAGAAGCGATGACTGCTTTGTGCCAGGCCATTGAGCTTGTTGATCATCCTGCAGGTAAAGCGATGATTGCCTTGCTTGGTACGAGCTATATCCAGCCGTTTGAAGATGGTAATAAAAGAACCGCTCGTCTATTAGCAAATGCTATATTGCTTGCCCATGGACACCCTCCACTTTCATATCGAAGTGTTGATGATAACGGATATAAAGAAGCGACGCTTGTGTTTTATGAACTTAATTCTCTTATTCCGTTTAAAGAGATGTTTATTGAGCAATACGTTTTTGCGGCGGAGAATTATGCAGTGTGAAAAAGGTGTCAGAAAAAGGTGTCAGGTACCTTTTTTACTCTCATCTCTCTTTTTGATACACTACCTATATGGGACGAGCACCGCGAGTGGACATACAAAACCACTACTATCACATTATCAACCGCGCTAACGCACGACTACCTCTTTTTAAAACCAGAAAGGATTATCAGTTATTTGAAGAAATCCTTACCGAAGCGCATGAAAAATACGAAGTAGATATTGTTGCATATTGCATTATGCCAAACCACTTTCACCTTATACTTTGTCCGCGCAAAGATGGTGAAATACAAATGTTTATGCAATGGCTTACTCTTACCCATACACAACGAGTACATGCAAAAGAAAAAACAACTGGGTACGGACATATCTACCAAGGACGATATAAATCTTTCCTTGTTTCTTCTGACGAATATCTGAGAGCGCTCTTGCGTTATGTTGAGCAAAACCCGCTTCGAGCAGGATTGGTAAACGATTTAAAAGATTGGATGTGGGGAAGCTACTATAGACGAAATTTTGGAACGCCTAAACAACAAAAAATACTCACAAACCACATGTATCAAACTGAACAAGATTTCGATGCTTTTGTGAATACACCTATTCATGAAGATTCACTGAACACGATCCGCAACTCGGTGAACCGTGGTAAGCCGTTTGGTTCCCGAGAATGGATTGAGAAAATAATAAAGAAGTTTGGGCTAGAGTCTACGGTTTTAAAGAGGGGGCGACCTAAAAAAGGTACCTGACACCTTTTACTAAAAAAGGTACCTGACACCTTTTACCTTCTAAAAAAGGTACCTGACACCTTTTTCTCTGACACCTTTTACTAAAAAAGGTACCTGACACCTTTTACCACCTTTTACCTAAAAAAGGTACCTGACACCTTTTATACTGACACCTTTTATAGGGGGTACAACTGTCGTGCACATCACAGTATAAAAATGCATAAATCTGGTAAAATTAAGCAATGAAAAGCTTGGGAAAAATGTTTGTGGTAGCCATCTTCGCTACTTTTGTCGGTGGTGTTGTTTTTATCTCCAGCCAGACAATCCAAGACTATGTAATAGAAACGGAAAAATCTTTTGTTAAAGCTTTTGAGTTGGTTGGCAAGGGGCTTAAATCCTCAGGGCCGGTAGATACCCCATTAACAAAGACCGGTATTTTTTACTGGACAAACCATCACAGATCAGAGGCTGGTGTTTCGAAAAAGTTGGTTTTAAACGAAACGCTTTCTGAAATTGCCCGCTTGAGAGCCGAGGATATGTTTCTCGACCAATACTTTGAACATATTGCCCCCGATGGAGAAAGTGCCTCTGTTTTGGCGGAAAAGGTCGGCTATGAGGCAATAGGCATAGCCGAGAACATTGCTTTGGGAGGTTTTGAAGATGACAAAGATTTGGTGATAGCTTGGATGGAAAGCCCCGGACACCGCGCAAACATTGTCAAGCCAAGCTTTTCTGAGATCGGAATCTCCGCGATAAAAGGTTTTTTTGAGGGGAGAGAGGTATGGATAGCTGTTCAGATTTTCGGCCGGCCAATGAGTGAGTGTAAACACTTTGAACCCAATCCGGCTCTCCTGAAAAAGATAGATGGTCTGGAAGACAAAAGAGCTGATCTGGACTCTGATCTTCAAGAAGCTTTGGAAGACATTGAAAACATATCAAAATCAAACAGATCAAGGTATAATGAAAAGGTCACTCACTACAACTCACTGGTTGCTAAAATGAGACTTTTGGTTGACGACCTGAACGAAGCCAGAGAGAATTATAGTGAACAAGTGGGTGCTTATAATTTATGCTTGCGGGGTCAATAACAAATGCAAAATAAAATCTTTAATAAGAACTTTTTTACGCTTCTGCTCCTTTTTCTTTTTTTAATAGGAGTTAGTTTTCTGATAGTTCTGATAGTTTATATCGTTTCGATAACTTAGACAGTTTCCCTGTCTTACTTAGATTGCTCTTGCGCGTCTTTTTAGTTGGTGTATAATTTGAATATGTGAACGATTGTTCATATCTTATTACTTTGTTATTAATGTATCTAATTTTATGAAGAACAAACCTCTTGTCGCCGGCGCAGTTGCCGGGCTCCTCGCCGGAGTTGTCATGGGAATTATGATGATTGTCATGATGGGCGGAACCGAAGAAGGAGTAATTAATATGATCGCCTCTTTGTATGGTGGGTCGTCTGCTACACTCGGATTTATTGCTCACCTCATCCACAGCGCACTGATCGGTGCTCTCTTTGGGCTACTCTTTAAATCTTTTGCTAAATCAAAAGTATCGGCTTCTATTGCCGGTTTAGTGTATGGATTTATTTGGTGGATTCTTGGTCCGCTATTTATAATGCCTTTGTGGTTGGCTGGTGCGATTCGTTTGGCAGGTGAAGCCGGTGGAATCGGCGCTGCGGTTGGCTCAATTCCGGGTCACCTCGTTTATGGCTTGCTTCTAGGATTTCTATTTGCTGTCTTTTATTCAGGATCAAAAGAAGAGGTCTTTATGGGGAACGCGCCGGAAAATTCAGAACAAAACGGGCAAACCGGAGAGTAGTTGTAGGTTGAAAATCTTTAATCTGTCTCTTGTATGAAGACAAAGACACCTAAAAAAACCCAAAAAACCCGCATCGTTATTCTCGGTGCGGGTTTTGGCGGTGTCTATGCTTATAAGTATCTGCACAAAAAATTTCATGGCCGAAAAGATATTGAGCTGGTTGTGATTAGTGACAGAAACTACTTTTTATTTACTCCGCTTCTGCACGAAGTAGCTACCGGAAATATCAATCCGGAAAATACCATCGAGCCGTTGCGAAAAATTTTGGGGTGTTGTTTGGCTGAGTTTCTTCACACTGAAGTAAAAAAAGTCCAAACCTCTCGCCAGATTGTTGAAACACAGAATGGAGATGTTTCCTACGATTACCTCATTTCCGCTATGGGATCTGTAAGTGATACGACTCGAGTGCCGGGAGCGGGTGAGCATGCGCTTACACTAAAGAGTTTAGAGGAGGCTATCGCACTAAAAAACAGACTAATTTTTTCATTTGAAAAGGCCGATCGTTTGTATCGGGACAACTTGCGAGAACAAGAAGGCGGGCAAATAACAAAAGAAATAGAAAACCTCCTGCGTTTTGTTGTTGTCGGGGGCGGGCCGACCGGAGTTGAGCTGTCGGCGGAAATAAGCGAATTCATCAAAGAAACATTTAGAAAACACTTTCCAGAAGCGCTCGTCGATTCATCTTCAGTGATACTTGTCCAAAGTGGAAATGAGTTGGTGCCACAATTTTCTGAGAAAATACGAGCTAAGAGCTTAGAGGCGCTTACAAAAAAGGGAGTGGAGGTTGTCTTTAATGAAAGGGCTTCGGAAATTACGAAAGAAAGTATTACTCTGGCGAGCGGAAGGAAAATTGACGCGCGCACGATAATCTGGACCGCCGGTGTCAAGCCAACACCTTTGGAATTTGATAAAAATTTTGAAATGCAAAAGGGCAGGATTGTGGTTAATGAGCATCTTGAAATACCCGAGGAGAAAAACATTTTCGTCATTGGAGATCAGGGGCTTCAGAAGGATTCTAAAACAGGGGAAATTATTCCAGATTTGGCGCAAGCGGCGACATCACAAGCTAAATATGTCGCAGACACAATAGAGCATATTTTAAAAAGTCAAAAGCCGGAACCTTTTAGCTACAAACACAAAGGAACTCTGCTTTCTTTGGGAAGGTGGAACGCTGCCGGAGAGATTGGCAAAAACAGTTTTTATGGCCGGTTTGCTTGGTGGATGTGGAGAACAATATATCTCTCTAAGCTGATATCTTTTTCCAAAAAAATAAAGGTTGCCATTGATTGGTCTTTTTATCTTTTTATGCCGAGAGACATCTCTGTTATTTTTGAAAAAGAGGAAGATAAATAAAAGACAAAAATTAGTAAGTGAAATATATAGTAAAAAGGCCATTTTAAACACTAAGTACTGCAGTACTTAGTGTTTAGAGGGTTGGCCAAATTGTTCCAAAACTCAAAAATATCAAGGTTAAACCTCGTTCTGGAACGAGGTTTAACCTTGATATTCAAAATACTGTGGGCGTGTCTGTTTAGTTGCGGTTTGAATTAGAATGTAATCAAAGGAGTCTCAAAAGTGGTGGACGAGTACAAAAGGTTGACAGAGTGCATAGAATAGATATTATACTGCTTATAAGGCCGAAGACAGAAGGCGGATTCCAAAGGAATCAATAAGCCCTTCCGAGGTTACAACGAACTATCTAACCCAAGTTCGGCCTTAATCAGGTCGATTTTTATTTTTAGGTATTTACCTATATGCCATTAACAAAAGAGAAGAAAAAAGAAGTTGTTGAGACAGTAAAAAACATTGTTGAGAAATCCGGCTCGGTTGTTTTTGTTGAGTTTCATGGTCTTCCTGTTGGTGAGTCCAACGAAATGAGAAAAGAGCTCCGTGACAAAAATGTTGGGTTTAGAGTTGCCAAAAAAACCTTGGCTTCTCGCGCACTCGATGATGTAAAAGTTGTCGGCGAGCGACCCGTGTTTGGTTCGGAGCTTGCTCTTGCCTACAGCGAAGACATCCTTGATGCGGCTCGAGAAATTTACGGTCAGCAGAAAAAGCTGGAAGAAAAAGTTTCGATTCTTGGAGGAATCTTTGATGGACAGTATAAAAATAAAGGAGAAATGCTTTCTATCGCACAGATCCCATCGATGGAAACTCTCAGGGGAATGTTTGTGAATGTTATCAACTCACCGATAGCCGGATTTGCAGTGGCTATCAACCAAATTGCCCAAAAAAAAGAAGTGGGCGTTTAAATTATAAATCTGCTTGGTTTCTAGCGACCCAGCGTCCTGGCAACCTAGCATCCTAATAACCTAATTAAAATATGTCAGAAGAAGAAAAGAAAGACGAAACCAAAGAAGAAGTTCAGGAAGAAGTAAAAGAGGAAGCGCCGGCACAAGAGCCGGTAAAAGAAGAGGAGAAAAGTGAAGACACAGAAAAAGAAGCTGATGCGCCTGCACCGAGCGACGAAGGAGTCGAGGTGGAAGTCCCTGAAAAATTCAAAAGTATTGTTGAGGCTATTGAGAGTATGAGTGTCCTTGACCTCAACGAGCTTGTAAAACTTCTTGAAAATAAATTCGGAGTATCTGCTGTGGCGGTTGCTTCAGGTGGAGGTGGCGGTGCCGAAGGTGGTGCCGAAGAAGAGAAAGACTCATTCAATGTCGAGCTTACAGGTGCAGGTGATCAGAAGATTCAGGTTATCAAAGCTGTTAAAGCCGTTCTTGGCCTCGGTCTGAAAGAAGCCAAAGATTTGGTGGAAGGTGCACCGACAATGCTTAAAGAAGGTATGCCCAAAGAAGAAGCGGAAGCCCTCAAAGCATCTGTTGAAGAAGCAGGTGGTTCTGTTGAATTGAAATAACATAGGTTTAATCTATGCAGTTATCTGGCGCAGTGCCTTTGTGGTTCGTTTTGCGCGAATAAAAACCGCCGTTTTAAAAACGGTGGTTTTTTATATAAAAAAACGCCAGTTATTCGCTGGATACAAAAAAAGAGATGAGTTATACTCTTTGTATGACACGAATCTCAAAAATGGATGTTTTGGACAAGCTTTTTGGTGGGTCACCAAAGGTGAAGGTGATGCGTCTTTTTCTTTTTAACCGAGGTGAAGTTTTCGACAGCAAGGACATTGCCAAGAGAGCAAAGATAACCACAGACTGCGCACGAAGTGTTTCTCAAAATTTAGAGAAGATGGGTTTGGTAAAAAAAAGAACATTTTTTAAAGAATCAAACTCAAAAAAACCAAAAAAGAAGGGGGCGGTAAAAAAGATTAAAACAAAAGGTTGGTTTCTTGATGAAGACTTTCCATTTCTCAAACCTCTGCAAAACATTTTGATAAATGTTGATCCTTGTAATCAGGCTGATCTGATGCAAAAATTTTCAAATGTTGGGAAGATCAAGCTTTTGATAATTTCGGGTGTTTTTATACAGGAATGGGACAGCAGGATAGACCTGCTTTTGGTGGGGGATAAGTTGAAGAGGAGTTCTGTTGACAATGTTGTCAGAACGCTTGAATCAGAACTGGGGAAAGAGCTTAGATATACTGTCTTGGATACCGACCAATTCGAGTATCGTTTAAGCGTTTTTGATAAGCTGGTTAGGGATGTTCTTGACTACCCTCACAGGGTGATTGTGGATAAAATCGGTACAGAAACACGATAAATAAAGACTTTTAAAGACCTTTGAAGGGCTTGAAACCTTAAAAAAGGTCCTTTTTTGTGTTAAAATATAAACAGGTATAGTGAGTACCTAAAGTTTAATTTTATTATTATCTAATTATTAATTTCTATGGTTGTAGATCAATGGAGTGAAGTATTGGCCTCTTCTTTCCAGAATCTCTGGTTTGGAGTGGTCCAGTATGTACCCAATCTGGTTATAGCTTTAGTCATTCTTTTTGTTGGTTGGATAATCGGCGCTCTTCTCGGAAGAGTGGTGGCGCAAATAATCCGATCTTTGAAGGTTGACGAAGCTCTTCGTAAGGCCGGAGTTGACGACCTGTTGCAAAAAGGAGGAATTATCCTCGACTCGGGTCGTTTCATCGGCTCTTTGGTTAAGTGGTTTATTATTATCGTCTTCTTGGTGGCTTCTCTTGAGGTTTTGAGGCTGACTCAAGTAACAGAATTTTTGCAGACGGTGGTGCTTTCGTATCTTCCAAATGTCATTGTTGCTGTTTTGATTTTGTTAGTCTCTGCTGTGATTGGCGATGTTATGCAGAGAGTTGTTACTACTTCTGCAAAAACGGCTGAAATAAAAGTGGCCAATTTCTTGGGAAGGGTTACCAAATGGGCAGTTTGGATTTTCGCTATTTTGGTTGCTCTTGATCAGCTTGGAATTGCTGCCGGATTTGCGCAAACGGTCTTTACGGGATTTGTGGTGGCCATCTCTTTGGCGGTAGGTCTTGCTTTCGGTCTTGGAGGGAAAGATGCCGCTGCAAAATTAATTGAAAAAACTAGGGACGAGATTACGCAAAACAAAAA